>SCVN01000008.1 GCA_004296885.1 Nitrospirota bacterium
CTGCCACTCGCGGATCTGGTCCAGCCAGGGTTTCCGCAAATCCTTTTGATCCCCGTTGACCGTGGCCCGCAGAATCTGGACCAACTCCCGCAGGACGGACTTGCAGTCCCCGACGATCGGAACGTCCACGTTCACATTCTTGCGGATGGACGTGGGGTCGATATCGATGTGGATCACCTTGGCCTGGGGACAGAACTCCGACACCTTACCCGTCACACGGTCGTCGAACCGTGCGCCGACCGCAATCACGAGGTCGGAATAGTGCATGGCCATGTTGGCCCAATAGGTGCCGTGCATACCCAGCATGCCCATCGACAAGGGATGCTCTCCTGGAAACGCCCCCAGGGCCATGAGGGTCATGTCCACGGGAATGTGGGTCAGCTCGGCCAGTTCCAGCAGCTCTTCCGAGGCGCCGGAGAAAATGACCCCGCCGCCGACATACAGAATCGGCTTCCGCGCCTTCATGATGGCCTCGGCCGCCTGCTTGATCTGCCACTTGTTGCCGTCGTACGTCGGATTGTAGCCCCGGATCGACACGGACCCGGGATACTTGAACTCCGCCTTGTTCATGGACACGTCTTTCGGAATGTCCACGAGCACAGGTCCCGGCCGGCCGGTCGTGGCCACGTAGAAGGCTTCCTTGATGGTCACGGCCAGATCGTTTACATCCTTCACGAGAAAATTATACTTGGTACAAGGACGGCTCAGTCCGATGTTGTCCGCTTCCTGGAAGGCGTCATTGCCGATCAAACTGGTCGGCACCTGGCCGGAAAAACACACCAAGGGCACCGAATCCATATAGGCATCGGCCAGCGCGGTGATGACGTTGGTCATGCCCGGCCCGGAGGTGACCAGACAGCAGCCGGCCTTGCCCGTCGCCTTGGCATAGCCCTCGGCCATATGGCCGGCACCCTGCTCGTGGCGAGTCAGGACCACGTTGACATCCTTCTGCTGGTGCAGAATATCGAAGATCTTCAGCACGACGCCGCCCGGCAAGGCAAAGAGGGTCTTCACCCCTTCTCGCTTGAGACACTCCAAGAAGATCTCTGCGCCTGTCAGCTTCATATACCCAACTCCCTCTCGCGGACGACTGAATCGGCAGCCCCCGCGGAAGATCCTGTCTTTTGAACGTAAGTCGGGCCGCCCTTTATCCCGACTCAGCAAATTGCTCGAATCTCTCTGAAAAACAAGGCAAAAGAGTTTTTCATGCTACCATTCGGGGGGCCTTTAAGTCAATAAGAATCCCCCTCCCACTGCACTCCGCCATGGGTCCTGGGCCGGTATATTCACTGTCCCAGCCTCAGGTTGCGACCTCCGGCACCTTGAGCAACACCAGCAAATCAGGTACGGTACCGGCCGAGGAGCGGACAGCCCCCATGCTGGAGATCACGATTCTTTCGCGTCCCGATTGCCACCTCTGCGAGGTAGTCCTGAAGATCGCCCGCCGCCTGCAGGAGGAGACCCCGTTCAACTTGGCTAAAGTGGATATCAACGAGAATGCAGACATGGCCCGCCGCTACGGGACGAGGATCCCGGTCGTCCTGATCGACCAAGTCGAAGCCTGTGCCGGCAAGATTACCGAAGGAGACTTGCGACGGGCTCTAAAAAGGGCGCGCTGGAGAAGACCTATAAGCCGGATTCTGTCCCGTTTCGGCTTGACGCCAGCACGGGGATGATCATTTCTCTGGAGCCCGAGTTACCCCGGGCTTCGGGCGACCTACCCGAGGACCTCGGCCGGGCCAGCCGATCCGACCTCGCGGTCGGGCGTCCTCCTATTTGGTCTTGCTCCGGGCGACGCTTACCCTGCCGTCTGTGTCACCACAGACGCGGTGGGCTCTTACCCCACCGTTTCACCCTTACCTGATCCCTTGCGGGCCATCGGCGGTTTGTTTTCTGTGGCGCCGGTGTCGGATCGCTCCGCCTGGGGGTTACCCAGCACCCTGCCCTGTGGAGTCCGGACTTTCCTCCCGCCGGCAAGCCGACGAGCGATCACCCGGTCCACTCCAGCACGCGCCTGCAGTATAAGCCCTCAACAACCCACGTGCAAGCGGCCGGCGCCGATTGACCGCCATCGAAGCCTCTGTTACAGTCCGCCCGGCAAACCACCAGACCTCACCACGAACAGGCATCACCGGTGACGACCGAACACCAGACCGCAGGCCAAGCCCGCATCGGTATCGACGAATCAGGGAAGGGGGATTACTTCGGCCCCCTCGTCATCGCCGCCGTCCACGTCACACCGGAATTGGAGCCGGATTTACGTCTGATGGAGGTGCGGGACAGCAAGCGCATCTCCGACGGCCGCATTCTCGAGATGGCCCCGGACATCAAGCTGGTGTGCCGGCACAGCATCGTGGCGATTGGCCCGGAGCGCTACAACGAACTCTACAAAAAGATTAAAAACCTGAACCGGCTTCTGGCCTGGGGTCATGCCCGCGCGCTGGAGAACCTGCTGGAGCAGGTGCCGTGCGAGCTGGCGATCGCCGATCAATTCGGAGACGAACGGTTCGTCCTGAACGCCTTGCAGGAGAAGGGAAAGCGTATTCGTTTGATTCAGCGCACCAAGGCCGAATCAGACCTGGCGGTGGCAGCAGCGTCGATCCTGGCCCGCGCCGAGTTCCTCCTCCGGCTCAAGCGGCTGTCGGACGAAATCGGCCTGGCCCTCCCGAAGGGGGCTTCGCCGCAAGTCGAACTGGCGGGACGCATGATCGTGAAGAAACACGGGGTGGAGCGGTTGGGCACGGTCGCGAAGCTGCACTTCAGGACGACGCAGGCGGTGCTGGGGCCGGCACAGGAAGGCTAAACCGTTTCCCCCACGTCATACTCTTCTTTTTCCAGCGCGGAGGGGGCGGCCTGGGCCGTCGCGATCACCTCCCCTTCCCAATACAGAATTCGGTGGCAGTAGGAGCAGGCCAGGAGGTCCTCTTTCCGCTTGACCTCGGCAATGAGCTGCGGGGGAAGCTGCAAGCGGCATCCGGAGCAGATGCCGTCGCGCACCGGCACCAGCGCCAGATCCTTCTTCATCGCCTTGAGCTTCCGATATCGTTCCATCAACGTCTTGTCCACGACGGCGGCCACGGCGGCCTGCTTCTGCTCCAGCTGGGCCGACTCGGTCCCCAGCTCGGCGGCCAGCGCTTCGAGCCTTTGTTTTTCCTTGGCGAATGACTGCTCGGCTTCGGCAGCCTTGACCTGAATCTCTTTCACGTCTTTCTGCTTGATCTCGATCTTTTCCATCAGCACCAGGATCTGCTCTTCGATCTCACCCTTCTTCTTGTTGGACATCTCGATCTCGAACAGATGGGCCTGGTACTCCTTGTTCGTCTTGAGTTCGGACAATCGGGTCTTCATCTTTTCGGTTTGGGACTCGTGCGCCTCGAGATCGCGTTCGCGATCTTTGCGTTCCTTGGTGAGCGCATCGAGAGTGGCCTTGGCCTCCTGGTGGAGACGCTGCGCCTCTTGGAGAGGCGCTTCGGCGGCCTGAATCAGTTCGGGGGATTTGCGCTGCTGCTCCTTGATCTCCGCCAGGCGGAGGTCAAGGACTTGAAGATCAATAAGCGGCTGAAGCTGCGGATTCAACTGCGCCTCATTGCCGACATGAAGGATGGACGCAGAACCGACATCGACGACGGATAATACCGTAACACAAGCCTTCGGGTCGTTTCAAGAAGAGAGGAGCCGGAGGGGTCAGATCACGCAAAAACCGAAAAGCGAGAAAGTTGCTCAGTGGCGTTGAGCGGCCACACAATCGGAAAGTGGCCGCCACGCAAGCGCGGTGTGGTGGGCCCACCAGGCCTCGAACCTGGGACCAACGGATTATGAGTCCGCCGCTCTGACCAACTGAGCTATGGGCCCTTTCAAACCAGTGAATAGTGAACAGTGATTGGTGAACAGCGCCACACGCCTCAAGGTCCGCCGATTACTTTTCGTGCCGGATCAGCCCGCTCAGCAACTTGGCCACTCGCACTAGCTGCTCATCAATCGCTTTCCACTGGCCTCCGTCCAAATACCCGAGCCTTTGGGCCAGTTCGAATTGCGTATCCAACTCGCTGAGTGGGCCTTGTGCGACGTAGAGGAACTGGACAAATTCTTTCTTGGTTTGCCTTCCCGCTCCTTCAGCGATGTTACTGGAGACACTCACGGCGGCGCGCCGCAACTGATCAATCAAATTAAAACGCTCGCTGCCTGGAAACTGCTCGGTGACACGATACACTAAAAGCGCCAATTCAATGGCTTCTTTCCACACCGAGAGCTTTTTGTGAGGGCGTTCCACCTCGTCAATTCACCATTCACTATTTACCATTCACCAATCAGAGGTTTTCCACGAAGCTCTTCAGTTTCTTGCTTCGGCTCGGATGGCGCAGCTTGCGCAAGGCCTTGGCCTCGATCTGCCGGATGCGCTCGCGGGTCACTTCGAAATCCTGACCGACTTCTTCCAGGGTATGGTCCGTGCTCTCCCCGATGCCGAAGCGTTTCCGAAGCACCTTCTCTTCGCGCGGGGTGAGGGTTTCCAGCGCGCTGTTGATCTGGCGCTGCAGGTCGTAGCGGATCGCGGCCTCCAACGGAGAGATCGCCTTCTTGTCCTCGATGAAGTCCCCCAGATGGCTGTCTTCCTCCTCCCCGATCGGGGTTTCGAGCGAGATCGGCTCCCGCGCGATCTTGAGGATTTTGCGGACCTTGTCGAGCGGCAGGTCCATCCGCTCGGCGATCTCCTCCGGCGTCGGCTCGCGGCCCAACTTCTGGACCAGATGCCGCGAGGTCCGGATCAGCTTGTTGATCGTCTCGATCATGTGGACCGGAATCCGGATCGTCCGGGCCTGGTCGGCGATCGCGCGCGTGATGGCCTGGCGAATCCACCAGGTCGCGTAGGTGCTGAACTTGTAGCCGCGCTTGTACTCGAACTTGTCCACGGCCTTCATCAGGCCGATATTGCCCTCCTGGATCAGGTCGAGGAACTGCAAGCCGCGGTTGGTGTACTTCTTGGCGATGCTCACGACCAGGCGGAGGTTCGCCTCGACCAGCTCCGCCTTCCCGCGCTTGACCTTCTCGGCAGCGATGTCCAGGTGGCGCACCGCCTCCTTGATCTCATCGGTCGTGACCAGGGCCTCTTCCGTCTCCAGCTGCCGGATGCGGCTCCGGGCCGTCTGGTGCATCTTCTTGAGTTCGTGGAGTTGCTCCTCGGACAGGCCGGTCTTCCGCTTCACGGCCAGGAAGTCGCGGCGGTCCCGCCCCAGCTTGCGCAGCAATTCCTGGCCCGCTTCCCCGGACACGCCGATCTTCCGCTGGCAGTGCGCGAGTTCCCGCTCCGCCGCGCGGAACTCCTGCCCGATCTCCCGCACGCGTTGCACCATCCGGTCCTTGATGGCCGCGTGCAAGTTCACGGACTCCATCTTCTCGACCACCTGCGCGCGGATGTCCTTGATCTGGGCCTTGATCTTCTGCTGCTTGCCGTGGTCGCCGCCCGTTTTGCGGCTTTTCTCGTAGAGGCTCATCAGGGTCAGGGACACCTTGCGGACCTTGTTCAGGGCCTCGAGGGTCTTGTCGCGCAGTTCCTGATCGTCGCGCTCGGTCACCTCCTCGTCTTCCTCGAAATCCTCGTCGATGACCGGCACCAGCTCGCGGATGTTGATCTTGCCCGCCTTGAGCTTCTCCCGCAGCGAGAGCACGAATTGGATCGACATCGGCATCCCGAAGACCGCGGACGCGATGTCTTTCTTCCCCTCCTCGATGCGCTTGGCGATCTCGATTTCGCCTTCCCGGCTCAAAAGCGCGACGCTCCCCATTTCCTTCAAGTACAGGCGGACCGGGTCGTCGGTCCGGCTGAGCACGCCGGGGGTGAGATCGATTTCCTTCTCGGTCTCCTCCGCCTCCTCGGGCTCTTCGGCTTCCTCTCCCGCCTCCTCGCTCTCCGCCGTTTTCTGGTATCGCTCGCTGTCGGCGGCGTCGACGATTTCGATGTCCATCTCGCCGAAAATGGTCATGAGGTTCCCCAGCTGCTCGGAGGACACCATGTCCGAGGGCAGCTTGCTGTTCAACTCCTCGTAGGTCAGGAACCCCTTGGACTTCCCGAGCGAGATCAGCTTCTTCACTTCGCCAAGCAATTGCTCTTTCGCCATTGTGACTCCCTTACGATGCGACGCCCTCATGGGGCGACTTCCGGCCGCACCGCGGCCTTTTGCACGTGCATGTCCTTCAGTTGGGCGTTCAGATCGCGCCACTCCTCCAGCCGGCCCTCCCGCTCCGCCGCGCGGAGCCTGGCGATCAAGTCGCGCTCGGCCGCCTCGCGCTGTTTGCGTCCCATTAATTCCAGGCACCCGCGGATATGGGCCTCTTCGTCGTCATACTGCTGTTCCATCAGAGACAGTTGGGTGGCCATGGGGGCGCAGGCCTCGTCGGCCATTGCCTCGTCCAGCACCGCCCGCACGAGCACCCGCCCGTCCTTGCCGCGATGCTTCAGGCCCAGTTCGGCCAAGCGCCGGCAGGCGGGCACGCTGAAGGCGGCGGCGTCCAGGGCTTGCAAATGCTCGGCGCGCAGCCGTCCCTGGAGCAGCAGAAACGCCAGGTCCCGCTCCTCCGGCGACCCCTTGAAAGGCCCCGGCGGCGCGGGCGGAACCGGCGCCGCCGGCTTGCGCGCCCCCTTGCGTTCGTCGCGCGCGAGCAATTCCGGGTAGCGCTCGATCAGGCGCGACTGGTTGATCCCCAGCCGCTCCGCCACCAGCTTGAGGCATTCCTCCTTGGCCAGTCGGTGGCTCGTCTTCTGGAGGATGCGCAGGATTTCGTCCACGCTCCGGATACGGTCCTCGATCGAGCTCGAGCCGGCCTTCTCCAGGCTGTGCGCGACGGAAAAGTCCAGCAGGCTTGGCGCCTGCTCTTGCAGCCGCGCGAAGGTCTCCGGCCCCTGCTTCCGGATGAACGTGTCCGGATCGTCCCCGTCCGGCAGCGACACCACCGTCACGCCGATCCCGCTGTCCACGAACAGGTCCAGCGTCCGCAGAGCCGCCCGCACGCCCGCTTCGTCCGGATCGAACAGCAGCACCACCTTCGTGACGTAGCGCCGGATCGTCCGCACATGATCGGGCGTCAGGGCCGTGCCGAGCGTCGCGACCACGTTCGTGATCCCCGCCTGGTGCAAGGCGATCGCGTCGAAATAGCCCTCGACGATGACCAGCCGGTCCAGCTTGCCCGCCGACTCGCGCGCCTTCTCCAGCAGGTAGAGCGCCCGGCCCTTGTTGAAGAGCGGCGTCTCCGGCGAATTGAGGTATTTGGGCATCCCCTCGCCCAGGATGCGCCCGCCGAAGCCGATCACCTTCTTGCGCAGGTCGCAGATCGGAAACATCACCCGCTGGCGAAACTTGTCGTAGTAGCCGGACACATCCTTGGGGTTCCGCCCCCCGCTTTCTTTCTGGGTGATCAGGCCGCCGGCCACAAGGTCCGGCAGCGTAAAGCCCTCTTTCAGCAGATGCTTCAACAGGCCGTCCCAGGCCTGGGGCGCATAGCCGAAGCCGAACGTATGCAGCGTCGCCTGCGCCATGCCTCGCTCGTCCAGGTAAGCCCGCGCCGACGCGCCCCCCTCGCCCTCGTGCAGATTACGCGCAAACCAGGCCTGCGCCGCCTCGTTCAGCCGCTCCAGTTTCTCGCGGCTGCCCGCATCCGGCGAGGGACGCCCGCTCGGCGCCGCCGGCACCTCGATGCCGGCCTTGCGGGCCAGCTCGCGCACCGTCTCGGGGAAGCTCGTCCCCTCGATCTTCATCAGGAAGCTGAAGACGTTCCCGCCCGCCCCGCAGCCGAAGCAGTGAAAGATCTGCCGGGAGGAACTGACCGTGAAGGAGGGGGTCTTTTCGCTGTGAAACGGGCAGAGCCCCTTGAAGTGCTGGCCGGCCTTGGACAGGGTCACGTAGCCGGACACCACGTCGAGGATATCGATGCGGTCTTTGACCTGTTCGATGATGTCCTGGGGGATGAGACCGAGGCTCACGCCGGTTGCGCTCCTGTGCTGCCAGTTGTCGTGAACCGAATCGGAAGGGCTTGAAATTCCTGAACTATCGACCGGTCAATGTAACAGACGAGAAAAGACTAAGTCAATGAGGGGAAGAGGCATAAGAGACAGCCTATTCGGCCCTCTGCTTGCAGGGCCAGCACGGCTGAAAAATCGACGCGGAGCAACCAGGTTATTCCCTTGCTCCCGCAGCGCGCGGCCTCGGAAGGAGGGGGCAACTGCGGCCGCTATCCCCCGTGCTCGCGCATCGCGCACTTCAGAAAGTGCTCGCTGGACGCGCGCATAGGGGACAGCCAGGCCGCCTCGCCAAACGCAAGATGAGCGAGATCATGGCAGTGTCTGTCCTGCTCGCTTGAGGCGGATGGGTGAGAACGGTAGCGCGCAATGCGGACCGAGCAGGCCGCCCGTGAGGAAGGCCGGTCGTAGTTCAGAGAGGGGGAGGGAAGGGGTGGAGGAAAAAGGCGCCTTGAGCCTTTTCCCTCCTCGGGAACGTCTGAGTGGAAAGACCTCTGATGCTCTCCATCAATCGCCGTAGTGAGTCCTGGCCCGTTCGATATAGATAGTCTTCGTCGTCTCGTCGATGGAATAGACGATCCGGTCTTGATATGTGAGCCGGTATGAATAACTGCCGGCCAAGTCGCCGATCAGTCGCTTCCCCTCGTAGGGATCGTGGGCGAGGACGTTCAGGAGAATCGTACGGAGCTTCTGTTTGAGTTTCGGTGTGAGGGTGTCGATGTCTTTTTTAGCTTGTCGAGTGATCCGGATCGTATACGGTGCGGCCTCAGCCACCGAAGACGTCCTCAAGCGAGTAGGTCTGGCCTTTCTTGATCTCCCGTTTGGCTTTGCGGACGCCTTTCAACAGGCCGGGTGTGGAGAGTAATTCCAGGGTCTCGATCAAACTGGAGTAATCCTCCTCCGACATGAGGACCACGTCGCCGCGCCGGGAGACGACGCGAAACTGCCGGTGCCCATCCACCGCTTTCGTGATGACTTCGAAGAGATTGCTTCGGGCCTTGGTCGCGCTCAGGGTTTGCATCGTTCCTCCGACCTGTACAGGATTCTGTACGGGTTAGCTTAACAGATCATCGCACCGGATGCAACGAACCGGTTGTACGCAACGCTCCAGACAATGCGCAGGTGGCAGGGTCAGCTGTTGGAGTAATCCGATTCCAGCGGGGCGATGTTGTACTGGAGTTCCAGGTCGAATTCGTCGATCAGCCCGTTCACCACCGCCGCGCCATGGTCCGACCGCACCTCGTTGATCACCAACTCGATCGCATTCGCCGCATGCTGGCCATACTGCTCAATCGCCGCCTCTATCCTCTGCCTGGCTTCTTCGAGTTTCATATCGCGCCACTCCCCCCTACTCTCTCAACAAAAAGATTCCCTCACGCAAACCTTTGGCTGAACCGTCAGCTCAGCATCGTTACACTATAATCGATGCCAGCGGAGAACCGCCAACAGGATTCCATCTGCTCGCTGCGTGCGATCCTCTGTGCTCCCCTCAGCCTCTCGACCTCATCCGTCGCCACGACTCCAATTGCTTCAATACACCCGAATGATGGGCACGCCAAGAGAACAAGGCGCGGCTCACACCGAAATGTTGTGCACCGTCCATCTCACTACCCCCACCTCGTAACCAATTCAGCACCCCTTCCCTCGGAACTAACAGTGCTCCAGCTAACCAGTCCGCCTCGTCTTCATACTGAGAATTCCAATGTCGACAACCTCCGTCGCCGAGAACAGGGCTTGGGGAATGCTCAAGAATCGTGTGGGATAGCTCATGCGCCAAGGAATTCGCCTGGCGTCCAGGCGGATGCCGATGATTGTATACGATTAACCTATGCGTACCATCAATAACGGTCAGAGCAGAGAACTTCGCACTTTCCCCCTGGATAAGCTGAATCTCTTCATCGGCAGCGCCAGATGCCCTTAGAGCGAGAAGTGAAATGACCGGGATCTCTAGATAGGCGGCGAGCGATAAAGCGTCGAGGCGATCTACAAGAGCAAGGCCAAGCTCGACGCGCACCTCAAGAGAAATCCGCTCAGCTTGTGCCTTAAAACCATGCGGGAGCTTCTTGGACATCTATCATTTCTTCCCTTTCAAATGGCGATAAGCGGCCTGAATGATTTGCTCAAGCGCCGCAGCCTCACCGGGAGAGACGTTTTTTGCTGAACGCAAATAACTAGAAATCATCGCCATTGGTTCGGCATCCCTTATCTTTTTTCGTTCGGAATGAGTGAATTTATCAGCCGTTTCCCCAAGCCACCTCAAGAGCGTTGCAAAGGTATCAACATCTGGCCGTCTACCCTGAGCCATCCGTGTGAAAGTTGACGGAGCAATCTGTAGTTCGCCAGCCAATTCTCGCCAACTCAGCTCCTTGCTTTGCCGCTTACCGTCTACAGCGTCATAGAGAGCCCTCACATCGACGGTAGTTTCTGCCATATAGCACCCCCTTTCGATGCCACCTTTTAGCATCGCCGTTCGACACTTGCAACACAAAACTTGCAGTGCTATGATATGATATGGCGTTCGATACTTGCAACACATGGGGCGTGATCAATACGAACACCATGAGAAAGACCGTCCGATCAACAACTACCATGCCGCAAGGAGGTGAAGAGTGGGCATGGCCAACAGGGAAGCGAGAACACAGACACTGCCCAGGAGGCACCCGTGAACATTTCAATTGACTTAGAAGACAAGAATGGAGAGCACCGATCAGTAAGGGTCGATGCCTCGGAACAGGAAAACGTGGAAACCATTGCCGCTCGGGTTGCCACACAATTCGGTCTCAACCCGTCCGAAGTAATCGAGGGGCTTGGGACAGACGATGTCGCCTTCACGAAATACGACACTGTCGGCGACTGTATCCGTCACGGCCACAAGTGGCACTGCCGACGCAGGCAGACATGCGTCGAAGTCCATTATCAAAGTGAAGAACCGGCTCGGCACTTCTTCAATCCGAAGAGCCCCTGGCGGGTTGTGCACGAGTGGGCGTGCCGACACTTCAAGGTCGCAGCCTCGATGTGCCGGGACCTTGAGCTCTTTGCAGGGGCCCCGACGGGTAGCCCTCTGAATGAGAACTTGCCGATCGGCACGTCCCACGACTGCAAAATTGTTTGGCTCGCTAAGCCGGGCCCTGAGCCCAATGGCTGAGCAACCCGCAGACCAACTCCAGTGCGATCTGGAGTCGACGGAGTTCCGGCTCGGGGCCGAGCAACGTTTCTGGACGTTGCTCGACCGCCAGGGCGATCTTGTTTATCTGGAGTTCCACGCCAGAGACAACATGGACTACGTAATGCAGCTGGAGTGCGCCGGATATGGGCAACAAGCCATCGGCGGAAAATTCATTGATCCCCAAAGTAAGGTTTGCATATCGAGCGCATGGCCACGCGGGGATGGAACATTTAATGGGTGGGTGAAATGGGATGCCAATAACTTGTTCATCTGTTGGCCCGGCGATCGCTACGGCATCCAGCATCACCAAGAATGGGCAGCACAACAGTTATGGAGGAAACCGCCAAGCCCGATTGTAGCCTACGCAGACTTTATCAGGAGGTTACTATGGAACAGAGCATGCGGTTACACAGGACGGGCAGGATAAACTCATCGCTGATCGTTCCTCATCCGCTGTGGACCGATGTCTTGGAAACACTTCGTCAGCGGAGTGAAGGATGGCGAGAAAGTGCTTGCATCCTCATCGGCACAGCTTCTACGAACGGAGTTCGGGTCGCTGTTGATGCTATTTTCCATCATCGTCTCGCCGATGACCGCGCAACAGCCTTGTCCATTGAACTTCCTGAGCATGCGAAATTCAAGATGTATGCAGACCTCGCAAAGCGTCGATTATCCCCTGTGTCGTTGGTCCATACTCACCCAGAGGCATGGGTCGGGCTGAGCGTGGTTGATCAGAGCAACCGCATCTCATCAACCATTGGATTTTGGTCCATTGTGGTACCCCACTATGGAAGTCCTCCTTGGAACCTTGAGGAGATAGGCTTCCATGTCCTTGAAGACAGCGGCTGGCGTGAGCTTACAGCAGAGGAACGTCTTGCTCATTTTCGCTTGGAGGAGCAGCCATGGAATGGTGGCAAGACCGTGTCGCTAATGGCGTAGCAAAGTCCGGAAGGGGACTCCTAACAGAGACAGAAGTTAAACGAGTCTTGGCGCAAGACGTCGCAATCTACGCCGACCCAAAACGTGCCACCGAAGAGGATCTTTGGCCTGGAATTTGGGCCCTGGCTGCGACTCTTTCTCGCCAATTCATGGGGCAAATTTATGTCGTTACTGGTCTCGACCGACCTCATGCGGCACCAGGCTCGTTGCCTTCTCGATGTGTTTTTACAGATCGCCCCCCGACATGCCGACTCACAGTAGGCTTGGGGCAAGCGGCATCTTCCCCTTCGGATGTGACATTGTGGGGAGACGCTCGGGGAAACCGCATTGCCTTCGGGCAGCATTTGCCTGGCGAAGTCGCTTCTCCTATTTCGGCATTTGCTGTTGCAGGCTACCTCTCATTTGCACTTTTAGCTTCCGCCGCAGGCTTTTCCACTCACAAGAAGAGATTCTGTCAAGGCACGTTAGAAGTAGGAAAAGTGAACCTTGCCGGACTCAGCATGCCGGAACAAAGCTTAGCCATCTTGGGTCTAGGACACCTCGGGAATACATACCTCGCACTCCTCTATTTCATCGCACAACAGCAGGGGAGTTTTCCTCAACTTCTTCTACTCGATCGAGGGGAAGATGGCGGCAGGCTGGAAAAGGCGAACTGGAAAACTCACGTGTTGCTGGACGAAAATCCGTCATGGGAAGGAGCCCTCAAGACCGAAATATTTTCCGAGCAATTAAAGGCAATTGGAATGCCTGTGGACGCGGACGCGCAAACCCTTCAGTGGGGATGGAAGAAGTCCGACGCCCATCCATCTATAGCACTGATGGGATTTGACACGTTTGAAGCCAGGCGCATGGCCATTGCCGGAGGGTATGAATGGCTAATTGATGCAGGGATTGGCTTGAGATTCGAGTGCCCTCGTATCACCTGGCATAGCCTTCCACCGGATAAAGAACTCGGCAAACGCATTTTCGAAGAGAGGCCTCCCGCAGCCGTCCCCCTCATTCCTTTCGACAGCCCTTTGGCAAAAAGCTTGGATGATCCGTCCAATCCTTGCGGATGGGTAAAATCGTTCGACGGGATTAGTGCAGCTGCCCCCTGCATGGGCATCGTAGCGGCCGCTTACGCCTGGGCGGAGGTGTTGGAGGTCTGGGGGGGAGAACGTACCCCTTTGAAAGGGAGCGCTTACCTCTGGAGCCCCGGCATCCCTCCTTCAATCGAACCTCTATAGCGTGCCAGGAGAGGAACTTTTTGCAGCTACCCCCCAGTTGCCAATGCATCTGCCGTCAGCTGGAGCAAGGAACGGCACCAAGCCACGTCTTGGGGTAAAGGGTTTCAACCAACCGATGGGGAGAGCAAAAAAACAAGGGGCCAGGCTTTGAAGCGGCCTGGCCCCGTCACTCTCTCTTTTTTAGTCTCGGCTAAACGTTTTTCTCTTCAAGGGGTGGACTGGTTGATCCCCTAACTGCGCGCGTCCAACGAGGGCCTTCTGCGGCCGCGCGTTGCGCGAGCACGGGGGAGCAGCCAGTCCGCCCCGTCCCATCAACTTCATCCCGGCGGCCAGTGCATGGGGCGGCCGCCGAGCAGGTGGAGATGCAGGTGGAAGACCGTCTGGCCGCCGTTCCGACCGGTGTTCACGACGAGCCTGTAGCCGCCCTCGGCGATACCCTTCTGTTTGGCGACCTGATTGCCGACGAGCAGCAGATGCCCCAGCAGGCCCGCATCGGCTTCATTCAGCTCCGCCATGGAGGCCACGTGTTTGCGCGGAATCACCAACGTATGGACCGGCGCCTGAGGATTGATGTCGTCGAAGGCGACCGCCCGATCGTCTTCATGGACGAGCTTGGCCGGAATGGCCTTTGCGGCGATCTTGCAGAACAGGCAGTCGCTCATGCTTTGCCCTTCCTGAGCCCGGATTTCCCGTACCGGCCCGCCAGCTCCCGATAGATCTCCTCCGGCTGGATATCGTGGTACCCGAGCGCCACCAGCGTGTGGAACAAGAGGTCGGCGGTTTCGTAGACGATCTCCTCCTTCTTGCCCCCCTTGGCTGCCAGGACGACCTCGCCCGCTTCCTCGACCACCTTCTTGAGCACCTTGTCGATCCCGCCTTGCAGGAGCGTCGAGGTATAAGAGTCGCTCGAGGGCTGCCGTTTACGCTCCTGAATCGTCTGGTAGAGCCGCTCGATGATGCCGCCCCAGGCCTCCTGCGTCTTCTCCCCGTTGCCCTCCAGGCGCGTAAAGAAGCAGGCCTTCTCCCCCGTGTGGCAGGTCGGGCCGGCCGGTTCGGCCTTGACTAAGAGAGTATCGCCGTCGCAATCCACGAAGAGGTCTTTGAGGGCCAGCTTATTCCCTGAGGTCTCGCCCTTCTCCCAGAGTTTCTTCCGCGACCTGCTCCAGAAGTGGACGGATTTTGTTTCGAGGGTCTTCTGCAAGGCCTCCCGATTCATGAAGGCCAGCATGAGCACGGACCCGTCACGCCAGTCCTGGACGACCGCTGGGATCAACCCCTGTGCGTCGAATTTCAATCGGCTGAAGTCCGTCATCTGATCGCAATGCCCTTTTGCCGGAGATAAGCCTTGGCCTCCGGAATCGTGTGTGTCCGGTAGTGGAAAATCGAGGCGGCCAGCACCGCGTCCGCCTTGCCCTTGACGAAGCCATCGTAGAGGTGATCGAGCGTGCCCACACCGCCGGACGCGATCACGGGAATCGAGACTGAATCGGAGACCGCTGCGGTCAGCTCCAGGTCATAGCCGTTTTGCCGGCCGTCCTGGTCCATGCTGGTGAGCAAAATTTCGCCCGCCCCGTAACTTTCCATCTTGCGCGCCCACTCGACGGCATCCAGTCCGGTCGGCTTGCGCCCGCCATGGGTAAACACTTCCCAGCCGGTTTCGGGCTTCGCTCTCCGCTTGGCGTCGATGGCGACGACGATGCACTGGGTGCCGAACCGCTCGGCCGCCTCTTTCACGAACTCCGGCCGCTCGACCGCGGCTGTGTTGATGCTGACCTTGTCTGTGCCGGCCTGAAGCAGGGCCCGGATATCCTCGAGCGTCCTGACTCCTCCCCCGACGGTCAAGGGCATGAAGACCTGCTCGGCGGTCCGGCTCACGATATCCAGAATCGTCTTGCGGTTCTCATAGGAGGCCGTGATGTCCAGAAAGCAAAGTTCGTCGGCCCCCTCCCGATCATAGGCCCGGGCCACTTCCACCGGATCGCCCGCATCCCGGAGATTGACGAACGAGACGCCCTTGACCACGCGCCCGTCTTTGACGTCCAAACAGGGGATGATGCGCTTGGTCAGCATATCACCGACGTGAACAGTGAACGGTGAAAAGATATTGATAGAAGTTGGACGGCCTGCTCTTGCTCACTATTCACTATTTACTGTTCACTTGCGGCGATTGCCGCTTTCAGGTCCAGCTTGCCGTCGTAGAGCGCCTTGCCCACGATCGCCCCCTCGATACGCGGCCCCAGAGCCTTGATCGCCTGGATATCCTCGGCCCTCGTGATCCCTCCCGAGGCGATGACCGGCACGGGCGACCGAGCGGCGATCTCCCGGAGCGCCGTCAGGTTGGGCCCCTGCAACATGCCGTCCCGCGCAATGTCCGTGTAGATCACCCCGGCCAGGGGACATTCCGCCAGACTCTTCAGCAAATCGACGGCCAGCGTCTCGGACTGGCTGGTCCAGCCCTGCACCGCGACCTTGCCGTTGCGCGCATCGAGGCCGACCAGGATGCGGGCCGGGTACAGGGAACAAGCCCGCTCCAACAAATTCCGGTCGCGGAGCGCGGCAGTGCCCAATACGACACGGCGGACCCCTCCGTCCAGGTAGCGTTTGATGATCTCCAGGTCCCGCACGCCGCCTCCGACTTGCACCGGAATGGAGACGGCTTTCACGATGGCCTCGATGCCCGCCATGTTCTTGGGCTGGCCCTCGACCGCGCCGTTCAGATCCACCAGATGCAACATCTGGGCGCCCCGCCGCTCCCACTGCATCGCCATGGAAGCCGGGTCGTCGGAATAGACGGTTTCCGCCTGCAAATCTCCTTGCCGGAGACGCACGCACCGCCCATCCTTCAGGTCAATGGCGGGAATGATCAGCATGGCCTACCCGACGATGAACGTGGAACGATGTTCGATGAACAAATGGCTGGTCCCGTTCATCATTCAACCTTCGTCTTACCGTTCCGCCGGCGTGCCGAAGGGAAACTCTTTGAATACATGCTCGGCCCCGTAGGCAGCCAGTTCGTCCGCCGTGACGAAGACGCCGCCGCGATCCAGAAAGCCGGCCAAGTCCTCGATCAGGGGCCGCTGCCGTTCGAAATAGTTACCGACCCAGAGAACCTTGCCGTCGGCTCCCACCAGCTTCAGTTCGAACCCGACCACGGCCGGGTCTCCTCCCCACTTGCTCCCGGCCCGCTCCTGATAGATCAGCACTCGCCCCACCAGCACCGCATCGGCTTTCATCTGCTCCGCCACTTGTCTGACGAGCTGCGGCTGCGGCAGCTTGGCCGCCTGGGGGCCCAATGACGCCGCCACCCGTCCCGTTTCCGACGGGGTGAGCGTCAGAATCCCGCCCCACTGCCGCAGCTTCCCATAGACGATGCGTGTGACGTGGTCGGCCGCCACCGCCGGCACCGTGGCGGTCGGCTGGTTTTGCCGTTCAACCGTCGGGGGAATGCCCAGGGAGATGTCCGATCGAAGCACGCCCTGGGGAGCCAGGATCTCCGTATCCCGCCGCTCGGTCGTTTGCGGCGTGGCCAGGGCTTCGAACGGCAGCACCGCGATCGTCTTGATCCGGTACTTCTCGATGTCCGGAGCGCTGTTCGTCGTCACCTTGGTCGGCCCGCAGCCTTCCAGGGCGAACCAAGACATTCCGAGCAGCAACCCAAGCGCCAGCGAGGACATGGAAGACCCCCCGTCGTTCAGCCGCTGCCGGCCTATTTTAGCGGCCTCATGCGACATCAGTGCCACTCGGCGAAGTTCCGAATAATGTGCAGCCCGCTCGACTGGCTCTTCTCCGGGTGGAACTGGCAGGCAAAGACGTTGTCCCGCCAGATGCTCGAGACGAATGAAAGCCCGTAGTCCGTCATGGTGCAGGCGATGCCGACATCTTGCGGCTCGACATAGTAGGAATGCACGAAATACAGATAGGCCCCCGATTCGAGCCCCCGCAGCGGCGGCGCCGCCTGCGTCACCCGCACTTCGTTCCACCCCATATGCGGAACCTTCAGGTGCGCCGCCCCGGCGCCGGCGGCCTCGCTCAGCCCGGCCGGAAATCGCCGGACCGTTCCCGGTATCACACCCAATCCCTGATGACGGCCGAACTCTTCACTCTCCGTGAACAACAGCTGGAGGCCGAGGCAGATTCCCAGAAACGGCTTGCCCGACTGCACGGCCCGGCGGACCGGTTCGATCAAGCCATACCGGTCCAGATTGGCCATGCAATCGCCGAACGCCCCCACGCCCGGGAGCACGACGTGCGAGGCATCCCCGATGGCGCGCGCGTCGCGCGTCACGACCGCCTGGTGCCCCACCGCTTCGAACGCCTTTTGGACGCTGCGGAGGTTGCCCATGCCGTAATCGATAATCGCAATCATCGGATCAGTGAATGGTGAATGGCGAACCGTGAACGGACAGGCTCCCTCGGAGCCCCTCACCATTCACCGTTGACTGTTCACCAATTACAGCTTTCCCTTCGTCGAGAGCACGCCCTTCACCCGTCCGTCGAGCCCCGTCGCCTGATCGAGGGCTTTCGCCAGCGCCTTGAAGGTCGCTTCCACGATATGGTGCGGATTCCGCCCGTACAGCACGTTGACGTGCAGGTTGAACGCCCCATGCGTGACGAAGGCCTGGAAAAAATCCTCGAACAGGTAGAGGTCGAACTCTTTGATGCGCCGGTTCGGCAACTTGGCGTTGTAGACGAGGTACGGCCGCCCGCTCAGATCCACCGTGACCTGCGCCAACGTTTCGTCCAGCGGCACCGAGGCGAAGCCATACCGCCGAATGCCTTGTTTGTCGCCCAGCGCCTGCTTGAGCGCGTCGCCCAGCACGATGCCGACATCCTCGACCGTGTGGTGATCGTCGATATGCGTGTCGCCCTTGGCCTGCACGGTCAGATCGAAGAACCCGTGCCGCCCCAGCAGGTCGAGCATATGGTCCAGGAACGGAATCGGCGTCTTGATCCGGCTCCGGCCCGTGCCGTCCAGCATCCAGTCCACGCGGATGTTCGTCTCTTTCGTCGCGCGCGTGATCATCGCGCGCCGCGCCTGTGTCTTCTTCATGAGTACCGGCTCTCCACGGACTTGGCGTGCGCGTCCAGCCCTTCCATCTGTGAAATGCGCGCGATATGGTCTTTCACCTTCGTCAGCTCTTCTTTGGTATAGGCGATGATGTTGCTCTTCTTCACATAGTCGTCGAACGACAGAGCCGAGGAGAACCGGGCCGTCCCGCCCGTGGGCAGGATATGATTGGGGCCCGCGACGTAGTCCGCCACCGCCGGAGGCGTGTACCGGCCCAGGAACAGGGCCCCCGCGTGCCGGATCTTCTCCAAATAATCGAATGGCTGATCCACCGCCAGCGTCAAATGCTCCGGCGCGATCTCGTTGGCCAGTTCGATCGCCTCCTCCATCGTCTTCACCACGAAGGCCACTCCGTGCTTGGCCAGGGACTTGGCCAGTATCTTGTCGCGCGAGCACCGCTTGCGCTGCTCGCCCAGCTGCCGGACGACGTCCTTGGCCAGCCGCTCCGAGGTGGTCACCAGGTACACCTGGGCCTCTTCGTCATGCTCGGCCTCGGCGAGCAAGTCCGCCGCCACATGCGCCGGGGTCGCCGTCTCGTCCGCCACGACCAGGAGTTCGCTGGGCCCCGCCACCATATCGATCGCCACGGTCCCGTACATCAAGCGCTTGGCGGTCGCCACATAGTGGTTGCCCGGTCCGATGATCTTGTCCACCCGCGCGATGGTTTTCGTCCCGTGCGCCATGGCCGCAATGGCCTGGACCCCGCCGATCCGGTACACTTCGTCCACGCCCGCAATATCGGCCGCCACGAGCAGATAGGGGCTGATGCCGCCCTTGGGCATCGGCGTGCACATGACCACCCGCTTGACGCCGGCCACTTTGGCGGGGATCGCGCTCATGAGCACGGAGGAGGGATAGGCCGCCTTGCCGCCGGGCACATACAGCCCCACGGAATCCAGCGGCATCACCACTTGTCCCAACGTGGCCCCGCCGTCCTGGTACATCCAGGTCTTGGTCCGCTGCCGCTCGTGAAACGCCATGATGCGATGCGCGGCGTAGCGCAGCGCGTCCCCTTCTTCCTTGCGAATCTGATAGTAGGCCTCTTTGACTTGCTCGGGACTGATCCGGAACTGGGCGGCTTTGAGAGAGACCCGGTCGAATTTTTTCGTGTAGCGGGAAACGGCGCTGTCTCCGCCGCGCTCGACCGCCTTCAGGATGGTTCTGACGGAATTCTCGACGCCCCCCCCCTGGAGGTTGGACCGTGACGTCACACGCTTGAGCGCTCCCTTGAAAGCTCGATCCGTGCTGGCGATCACCTTCATCGTCATCCCCCTTCGCTCGGCCCTGTCCTGGCCTTACCGGGCGCGGCGCGGACGCCCGCGCTTCAGTCGTTCGATCAATTCGGTGAGACTCCCGTGCTTCATCTTCAGGCTCGCCCGGTTCACGATCAGTCTCGCGGTGGACCGCGCGATCACGTCCACCTCCACCAGATCGTGGGCCTTGAGCGTCTTGCCGGTGGAGACCAGATCCACGATCCGGTCCGCCAGCCCGACCATCGGCGCCAGTTCGATGGACCCGTACAGCTTGATGATCTCGACCGGCACGCCCTTCTGGTTGAAGTACCGTTCCGTGATGCGCGGATACTTGGTCGCCACGCGCACCTTGGCCGAAAGCCGATCCCGCTGCTCCCGCCCCCGCAACGCCGCCACCGAAATCCGGCAGCCGCCGATCTTCAGATCCAGCGGCTCGTAGACGTCTTTCTCCTGCTCCAGCAGGACGTCTTTTCCGACCACGCCCGCATCCGCCGCCCCATATTCGACGTAGGTCGGGATGTCGGTCGGCCGCACGATCAGGAAGGTCACGTCCCGGTCCTCGTCCGTAAAGACCAGGCGCCGGCTTTCCGCCGAGATCCCGTTCTTGGCATACCCGGCCCGCCGGAACAACTCGAGCGCGGGCGCAAGCAGCGTCCCTTTGGCCAGCGCGACCGTGATCATGCCCCTGCTCCGCTTGCCGCCCCGGCCGATCCGCTCTTGACCCGCGTGATTCTCGCGCCCAATCCCCGCAACTTGTCCTCGATCCGTTCGTAGCCCCGATCCAGGTGATAGACACGGGCGATGTCCGTTTCGCCCTCCGCCGCCAGTCCCGCGACGATCAGGCCGGCGCTGGCGCGCAGATCCGAGGCCATCACCGGTGCGCCGGTGAGCCTGGCCGTGCCGGTCACGACCGCATGGCTGCCGTCCACCTTGATCTCCGCCCCCATGCGCTGCAACTCCGGCACGTGGATGAAGCGGCTCTCGAACACGGTTTCGGTGATCACGCTGGTGCCTTGCGCCACGCACATGAGCGCCATCATCTGGGCCTGCATGTCGGTGGCGAACCCCGGATAGGGGTAGGTCCTCACATCCACGCTCTTGAGGCGCGCCGGGGCCTTGAGCCGCACCGACTCCTTGCCCTCCACCACCTCGGCGCCCGCCTCGCGCAGCTTCGCGGTCACCGCCTCCAGGTGTTGCGGCCGGCAGTCCTCCACCGAGACGTCCCCGCCGGTAATCGCCCCGGCGGCCAGATAGGTGCCGGCTTCGATGCGGTCCGGGATGACGTCATGGTCGGCGCCGCGCAAGGCCTTGACCCCTTCGATCGTAATCAGGTCGCTGCCGGCGCCGGCGATCCGCGCGCCGCGCTTGACCAGAAAAGCCGCGAGGTCGACGATCTCCGGCTCCTTGGCCGCATTTTCGATGACCGTCGTGCCGTCGGCCAGACAGGCGGCCATCATCAGATTTTCCGTGCCCGTCACCGTCGGAAAGTCCAGACAGAGCCGCGCGCCCTTCAAGCGCGACGCTTTCGCCTTGATATAGCCGTGCTCGACCGTCACGGTCGCCCCCATTTTCTCGAAACCCGCCAGGTGCAGGTTCACCGGCCGGGAGCCGATCGCGCAGCCCCCGGGGAGCGAGACCGTGGCTTCCCCCCAGCGGGCCAGCAACGGGCCCAGCACGACCACCGACGCGCGCATGGTTCTCACTAAATCGTATGGCGCCTCGGATGACCGCAGCGCGTCCATCGTCATGGTCACCCGGTTGCCATCGGCCTGCACCGTCGCGCCGAGCATGCCCAGCAGTTTGCCCATCGTGAACACGTCCACGACGCGCGGGACGTTCGTGACCGTGCATTCGCCGCCACCCAGAATGACCGAGGCGAGAATCGGCAAGGCGGCGTTCTTGGCCCCGCTGACCTTGACGCTCCCCCGCAAGGGCTGCTTACCGGTGATGACGATACGATCCATAACAGCTTAGTGAAGGGTGAATGGTAAAAAGTGAACGGCGAATAAGACCCCGGCCACGACTATTCACTTTTCTCTATTCACCTTTCACTTTTTTGTAGACAGACCACCCGCTCGATGCCCGCCTCGTCCCGGCGGACCTGAATCGATTCGTATCCGCCCGACTCTTCAGCCATGCGACAGACCGGTCCTGCCTGTCCTTGTCCCACTTCGAGCGCCAGCGTTCCGCCCAGCGCCAGGTATGGTTTGGCCTCGTGCAGCAACCGACGATAGAGTGTCAGCCCGTCCGGCCCTCCGTCCAGCGCCAGCCTGGGTTCCCGCCGGACCTCCCGTTGGAGCCCCGACAGATCGCCTGCGGGAATGTAGGGAGGATTGGAGACGACCGCGGCCAGCCGGCCTTCCAACCCAAGACCAGCCAGCGGCGCCAGGAGATCTCCTTCCAGAAACCGCACCCGTTCCGTCACCCCGTGCCGACCGGCATTCCTGCAGGCGATATCCAGCGCTTCGGCTGAGAGGTCCGTCGCGTAAACCATCGCCTTCGGCAGGGCATGGACCAGCGCAACCGCGATACACCCGGACCCGGTGCCAATGTCGGCGACGAGCGGAGCGTTGCCGTTCGCCGGTCGCTCGCTCAATTGCGTCAGCTCTTGGACCAACAGTTCGGTTTCCGGCCTGGGTATCAGGACCGCCGGCCCCACCTCGAAATCCAACCCGCAAAATTCCTGGGTGCCGAGCAGGTACTGGAGCGGCTCTCCGGACGCGCGGCGCGCCAAGAGGGACCACGCCAGATTGCGGTGCTCCTCCGAGACCGGGTGGTCGCTCTCCACCCTGAGCCGGAGCCCGGTGGTGCCCAGCGCCCGCTCGAGCAGCCACCGCGTGTCCTGCGCCGCATTGGCAACGCCCGCATTCGACAGGAGGTCCAGCCCCGCCCGAACCAGGGCGCCATAGGTCGTCGGCTGCCGGGTCAGCGTGAGCATGAGGGTTCTTCCGTCGCAGCCCTGGCGTGCTCCGCACGCAGGCCTTCCACGATTTCGTCCAAATCGCCAGCCAGCACCTGCTCGAGCTTGTGCAACGTCAGCCCGATACGGTGATCGGTCACCCGGTTTTGCGGAAAGTTGTATGTCCGGACCTTCTCGCTCCGCTCTCCGGTTCCGACCTGGGCTTTCCGGCTTTGGGCGATCTCCGCTTCTTGCTTCTCCCGTTCGGCCTCTACGATGCGGGCCCGCAACGTCCGCATGGCCTTCGTCCGGTTCTTCAACTGGGACCGCTCGTCCTGGCACGAAACCACCACCCCGGTCGGGATGTGGGTGATGCGCACCGCCGAATAGGTCGTGTTCACGCTCTGGCCGCCGGCCCCCGACGAGCAGAACGTGTCGATCCGCAGATCCTTGGGATCGATCTGCACCTCCACCTCGTCCACCTCGGGCATCACGGCCACCGTCACCGTGGAAGTGTGGATGCGCCCGCTGGCCTCGGTCGCCGGGACCCGCTGGACCCGATGCACCCCGCTCTCATGCTTGAAGTGGCTGTAGGCCCCCTTGCCCTCAACCAGCATCACCACATCCTTGAACCCGCCGATCCCGGTCTCGCTCGACTCCATCACTTCGACGCGCAGCCGCTTTCGCTCCGCATACTTCATATACATCCGAAACAGGTCCCCCGCGAAGAGCGCCGCCTCGTCCCCTCCGGTCCCGGCCCGGATTTCCACGAAGGTATTCTTTTCATCGCGGGGATCCTTGGGCACCAACTGCTCCAACGCCTGCGCCTCCATCTCGCGGCAACGGGCCTGCAGGCTGCCGGCCTCTTCGGCCGCCACCCGCTGCATCTCCCCGTCCGTGGCCGAATCCTGGATGAGCTGGGTGACCTCGTCGAGTTGCTTGACCAAGGCCCGATAGTCGACATACTGGCGGGCGAGCGCTTCGATCTCCGTCCGCTCCTTGTTCAGCTTGTGGATCATCGCCGGCTGACTGAGGACGGACGGGTCCATCAGCTGTTGGGTCAGCTCGTCGTAGCGCTGCGCCACCCCTTCCCACTTGGCGATCAGGGGCGCGGCTTGCTGGTCGGCTGTCTGTGCGTCGGCCATAGGGCTCCGGTTGACGACTCAGGATTCCGGGCTAAAAAACAAAAAACCCCGCCCCTCCTCGGAGCAGGATTCTTTGCACCACAGTTCGCGGCCCCTACTTCTTCGTGTACTTCTTCTTGAATCGCTCCACACGTCCTTCGGTGTCCACGATTTTCTGCGTGCCCGTGAAAAACGGATGGCAGCGCGAACAGATGTCCACCTTCAGGTCGCCCACGGTCGAGCGGGTCCTGAACTTGGCCCCGCAGGCGCAATGGACGGTCACTTCCACGTACTCCGGATGAATGCCCTTCTTCATGCTCCTCACTCCTTGAATGAAGCTGTCAGCGATCAGCTATCAGCTTAACCATGGACGATATTCGCTCTCTTCTCCCCAGGTCCCTTACTGAACGCTGACGGCTGAGAGCTTCCCCGTTACCGGTTCATCGACTGCAGAAACTCCTGGTTGTTCTTGGTCCCGCCGATCTTGTCGATCAAAAACTCCATGGCTTCCATCGTGCCCAACGGACTCAGCACCTTTCTGAGAATCCACATCTTGTTGAGCCGGTCCCGATCCACCAACAGCTCTTCCTTCCTGGTGCCGGACTGGCTGATGTCGATCGCCGGGAACACCCGCTTGTCGGCCAGGCGGCGATCCAGATGCACTTCCATGTTGCCGGTCCCCTTGAACTCTTCGAAAATCACGTCGTCCATGCGGCTGCCGGTATCCACGAGCGCCGTCGCCATGATCGTGAGACTCCCGCCGTTCTCGATGTTGCGGGCGGCGCCGAAGAACCGTTTGGGCCGCTGCAGGGCATTGGAATCCAATCCGCCGGACAGGACCTTGCCGCTCGGCGGCGCGATCGTATTATACGCCCGCGCCAGCCTGGTGATGCTGTCGAGCAGAATCACCACGTCCTTCTTGTGCTCGACCAGCCGCTTGGCCTTCTCCAACACCATTTCCGCCACCTGGGCGTGGCGCTGGGCCGGCTCGTCGAAGGTCGAACTGATGACTTCCGCCTTGACCTGCCGCTGCCAGTCCGTCACCTCTTCCGGACGCTCGTCGATCAACAGCACGATCAGGGTGACTTCGGAGTGGTTTTTCAAAATAGCCCGTGCAATAGCCTGGAGCAACATCGTTTTCCCGGTTCGCGGGGCGGCCACGATCAACCCGCGCTGGCCCTTGCCGATCGGGGTGATCAGGTCCATGACCCGCGTGCAATGTTCCCCTTGGTCATACTCCAGAATGAGCCGCTCTTCTGGATAGAGCGGGGTCAGGTTGTCGAACAGTATCTTGTCCCGCGACACCTCCGGATCTTCGCAGTTGACCTTCTCCACCTTCAAAAGGGCAAAGTACCGCTCGCTTTCCTTGGGGGGGCGGATTTGCCCGGATACGATGTCCCCGGTCCGCAGGTTGAACCGGCGGATCTGGGAGGGGGAGATATAGATGTCGTCCGGGCCGGGCAGATAGTTGGAGTCCGGCGCCCGCAAGAAGCCGAAGCCGTCCGGCAGCGTCTCCAGGACCCCCTCGCCGAAAATGACCCCGTTCTTTTCCGTCTGCGCCTGGAGGATGGCGAAGATCAGCTCCTGCTTGCGCAGGTTGGCGGCGCCTTCGATCTTCAGGTCTCGCGCCACCTCGTTGAGGTCGGCAATGGACTTCTGCTTGAGCTCGGCAAGATACATGGTCTTCTCCCTTAACATGGAACAAATCCCTTCACGAGCCGCAATGGGGCTGTGGGTATGACATGGTGCGACAGAGCGAATCTTGAAGCATGGATCAACTGTTGAGCGGTGAATGGGGCGTATGCGGAGAGGATGGTCCGCGAAAGGACTACTACTTGGCGCCCTGAATCTCCATGGTTGACAGCGCGGTGGTTCCACCCGCGGGGGACAACACACCCCAATCCATCAGACAGTCACAATCAAAACCTGGCAAAACCTGGTATGTCGAGAGCAGCCCCGGGAAGCTCGACTGAGGTGGAAGCGTATTGTTGATTGCTCGTATTCAGGGAAGCTTGGATCGTGACGATATAGTATCGGCGAGGCTTCCCGTTGTCAATAGCTATTTTCTTTTCAACCGGCCTGGAAAAGGCCGGCCAGTCCCCGTGCCAAGGCCCGCTCGTCGTTGCGCGGGAGCGCCGGATTGTGCTAAAGATCTTCCCCATGGCGGCGCGCGAAGAAGGACAGAATCTGGAACGCCTGTTCACCCTGGCCGAGGCCACCCGCCTGCTTCCCCAGCTCCGCGAACACTTGACCGCCGTCCAAGCGGCCAAGGCCGTTTTGATCCGCACCAAAGACGAGATCAAAAAGGCCAGCGCGCAGGCCTTATACGGCGGGGGTAGCTTCGCCGGCCCCCACTACATCGCCGCGCTCGAACAGATCAGCGAACACCTCCAGGCCATACAGGAACTGGGCGTCCATGTGAAAGACCTCGACATGGGTCTCTGCGACTTCCCGCACCTGCTGGACGGGCGAATCGTCTACCTCTGCTGGAAGCTCGGGGAGGCCGAAATCCGGTGGTGGCACGAAGTGCACAGCGGGTATGCCGACCGCCATCCGCTGGAGCCGGACGAATCGTAAACACGTTCCTTCTGGGGCGTATCGTGCCACGAGAAGCGCAGCGGAACAGATGAAATTCGTCATTCTTGGTTTCGACGGACCCGAGGGTGCCGCCAAACGAAAAGTGCACCGGCCGGCCCACTTGGCCCGCATGGACGCTCTGGATGCCGAAGGACGGGTTGTACTGGCCGGCCCGCTCACCGACCAGGCCGGAAGCCTCATCGTGATTGAGGCGGAGTCGCTCGGGGAGGCCGAAGCCTTTATCCGGGAGGACCCCTACGTGGTCCACGGCGTTTTTGCTCGGTTTGAAGTCCACCCCTTCCTGCAGGTTTTTCCGAAGGACGGGGCGGCGACGTCTTAACCGCTGGAGTCGCCCGCTCACAAGACGGACATGCGCACGAAGGTCCGCTTCATGGGCACACCCTACCTGAAAATCGCCCTCGCGATCACCCTCGTCCTTCCCAGCACATCGGCCCTGGCCCAATCAGTCCCGGCCCAGCCGACCAAGGTCATCGTCGCGGAAGCCAGCTATGTCATGGGCGATGCCGATACCTTGACCGGGGCCGAAGAGGCCGTGCTGATGCGGGCCAAACGCAAGGCCGTGGAAGAGGCCGGTGTCTATGTCGAAGCCGCCTCAACGGACGTCGAAACCCATGCCGACGGCACCACCTCACATCTCAACCAGCTCAGCGTGCGCACGATTTCATCCGCCGTGACGGAAACCGAATTCCTCGACAAACGGCAAACCTTGGAGAACGGCCGGCTGACGTTCTACGTGAAGATCCGCTGCACCGTACACGTGGACATGCTGGCGGACGCGGTCAAGCGGATGAAATCCGACGAACTGTTGGCCCAGCATCATCAGCAGCTCCAAACGGAAAACAGCCAGCTCAAAAACCAGCTCGAGAATTTAAAAAAACAGCTGCACACCACCGACCTGCAAGCCAACAGCATCAGGGTCATACCCAAAAATCGGCGGGAGGCAGTCAGACTCGGGCGGGCGGCCTTTCAAACCCGCAGCCTCCCCGAAAAAATTGATCTGGCCACGCAAGCCATGGCCGCCGACGACCGCTATGTGGACGCCTACATTATTCGCGGACAGACCTATTTGCGGATCGCCGCCGTGACCTTTTCGAAAGCCGGTCCCAAAGCCGATTTGAACGGCTATATCGAACAGGCCCTTCAGGACTTCGACCGAGCGGCGGCACTCGATCCCACGAGTACTTGGGCGATCCTGGGACGAGGGGATGTGTTCACCTGGCAGCGCAAGCCGGATGAGGCAGCCAAGGAATACTCCCAGGTCTTGCAGATGGACCCCTTCTTCGATGTCGCCCGGCAGCGACTGATTGCCTTGCTCACCACCAACGCCAGGAGGCAGGTCGCAGCCAAGCAGTGGCGGCAAGCCCTGATCACGTTGGAGCAAGTCCTCCAACCGGACCTGCCGCCGAGTTGGCTGGCCCAACAGAAAGAATCTCTGCTGCTGCGCAGCCAGATCTATGCGGAGTTGGGGGAACTGGATCGGGCGGTGGAGGACCTCGGCAAAGTCATCCGGGTGGACCCGACCAACCCGGCCCTGTTTACTCAACGGGCCCAGCTTTACCGACGCCTCCTCCAAGGGCGGCTAGCCAAGGATGACCTGGAGCGGGCCTGCGCTCTGGGCTCGGAAGAAGGCTGTTCCGGCCTCCAATAGCCTGCCCGGAGCGCCCTGCCGTTCGTTGACAACCGCGCAAAAGAACAGCTATACTCGGACGTTCAAAACCGGCGTCAAATCTGACATTTGATCGCTGGCGCGGCTTAGTTCAAAAGACCCATAAGGACTAGATATCATGGACCTTAATCTCTAGAGGGTGGGCCTTCTGCGAGCTTGCGGAAAACAGACGAAAAAGCATATATGAGATATCATTGACTCTCGGACCGCGCAAGATTGACGTTTCCGGGAGGGGGGATATGAGGCCGGAAAGATTAGCAGAGGCCTCCTCTCGTTTTATGAATTGGTCCTTTGCTGACGCCGATCCGTCGAAGACGGAGCCGCGATAGGAGCTGAAGTCGCATGAACCAATACCGCGTAATGCCAGGCCCCGAACATTTTCTGCCGCCGGCGGCGGCGTCCATGGGCATCAGGCTGCCGAATCCTGGCGAGGCCCATATCCACGGCGTCATCGTACCTGAGGAGAAGGCCTACGAAGAAGCGGCCCGCCAGTTTTTAATGGCTAAAGTCCCCACCATTTTCCCGGGCCCCTTGGTCCTGTGGGCCTGGAACGAAAAAGCCGCCAAAAAGGCCACGGCAATCCGGCATCTGTACGAAACGCTCAAGGAGTGCGTCACCCCACAACAGCACGCCATGCTCATCCCGATGCCCGACTACCGGCCCAAGTACCCCAAGATCAATCCTGAAGTCGAAATCAACCCAAACCATCCGAATTTGACTATCTGGCACAACAAGATCGACTGCTGCATGTTTGTGGGCGTGCATTGCCACCAGGCCAACCTGTCGCTGAAAATCATCCGCGGCGGCACGTCTTGCTATACCGTCGCCATGTGCGCTCAGGCGGGGCACGAGGATGCCATGCTTTCGTTCCGCGATGCCTCCGTGGAAAAAATCATGAAACTGGCCGAGTGGGTGCGCAAGCTCAAAGGGACCGTCAAGGTTTCGCAAACGGTATCCAAGAGCGGGTCTTCAAACTGACGCAGAGCAGTTCCTGAGCCATTACCGCCGCGCAGCAAGCTGCGGGGCCTACGGATAAGGAGGCCGGGTCCATGGACAATCATTCGCCGATCGGAACGATAAATAAAAAGGGGCAGGTCATCACGGATGCCCGGAAGATGATGTTCGAGGCGCCCCGCACCCCGTCCTTTTTCACGGGCAGTGAAGTGATCAAGGAAGCCGTCCGGCGCGCCAACGTGGACGTGATGGTCGCCTATCCGATTACGCCCCAGAGCGAGGCCGCCGCCCTGTGCGGCGAACTGTTCGCGGAAGGGTACGTAAAGGAATACTTCCGGGGCGAGAGCGAGTTTGCCGTGATGTCACAGTGCGCCGGTGCAGCCTTCGGCGGCGCGCGGGTGTTTACGACCACCGCAGGGCCCGGCACGATGCGGGCGATGGAGAACTTCCCCATGTGGGCCGGAGCCAGGCTCCCGATCCAAATGATCGTGACCTGTCGCGGCATCAACTCCCCGCTCTCCATCCAGCCCGACACGTTGGAGATCGCCTATCTTCTCAACACCGGCATGCTGGTCTGGCACGCCGAAACCGCCCAGGACTTCTACGACTGGATTCTCAAGGGCTACATGGTTTCGGAGGAGCCGGATGTGCACCTGCCGCTGGCCCTCTGCTGCGACGGGTTCTTCGTGACGCACACCAAGGACGTGGTCAATCTCACGCCGGTGGACATGTGCCTGCCGCCCTATGACCCCTACCGCTCGCCGGTGCCCTGCATGGATATGGAGTGCCCCCCGGTCCGAATGATGCGGGATCCCTTCGTGATGAAGAGCAACTACATCAGCTACGCCACCCACGCCTCCTGGCAGCAGGAAGTCTGGGCGGCGGTGGAACGGTCGCGCAAGCACACGATCGCGTGGATCGATGGGTTGATCGAGACCGAGAACACCGACGCCGACATCATCATCGTCTCCTCCGGCACCGCCGTGTCGCAAGGACGGGAGGCCATCCGGCTATTGGCCGACGAGGGCATCCGCGTGGGCTTGGTCAAGATCAAGTCTCTGCGGCCCTGGCCCTGGCAGGAAATCCGCGAGGCCACCAAGAACGCCAAGCATATCATCGTGCCGGAGTTCAACGTGGTGGGCTGGATGGCCCGTGAGATCAAGGCAAGCATCCCGGACAGTGACCGCGTGGTCTCCGGCCCTCGCGTGGGCGGCGGCATGACGATGCCCCCGGAGATCATCGTGTCGGAGATCAAGAACGCGCTCGGCATCCGCAACGCGGCCCTTGCCGGTCGTGGAAGCTGAGCCGTAGCAGCTGACCGGTTCGCGCACAGTCACCGACGATCGACAGCAGCCCTGAGAGGAGGCTTCCATGAGCAAAGAGCGGATAAAAATCGCGCCGGAGTTCTACGAGATCATGCCGCCCGAATACCAAGACTTGGTCAATCGGGCCACCTATGGGAATGAATCCCGAGGATGGAAAGACATCGGGACATCCAAGGAGCTGATCGAGGAGCATTCGCTCTGCGCCGGCTGCCCTGAATCCATGGCATTCCGGTACATCCTGGCCTCCCTGCCCAACCCGGAAGACACCGTCATGGTGGGGTCCACCGGTTGCACCAGCCTGGTATTCCCCCACGTGGCCGTGCACAACATCCACTCGCTCTTCGGCAACCAGAACGCCATCGCCTCCGGCCTCAAGCGGGCGTTGACGGTGCGGTTCCCGGGCCGGATCAAGGACGTGGTGGTGCTGGCCGGCGACGGGGCCACGGTGGACATCGGTTTGGACATGACCCTGCAAGCCTGGTTTCGTCAGGAGAAGTTCACCACGATCTGCTTCGACAACGAGCTGTATGCCAACACCGGCGGCCAGGAGAGCGGGCTGATGCAGAAGGGCTTCGTGGCCAAGATGGCGCCGGTCGGCAAGCAGTTCGAAAAGGTACGGCTGCCCGAGATCGCCCGCGAGTCCGGCTGCCACTACGTGATCCAATGCACGGTCAGCAAGCCATCGGTGGTGGAAAAAGTCATCAGGAACGCAGTCCACGTCGCCCGGGAGATCGGACCGACATACATCCAGCTCTACACTCCTTGCATCCTGGAAATCGGCAAGAACAGCATGGAAGGCCTCCAGGAGATGCGGGATTCGGAAAAGCCGACCGAACGCTTCGCCTACAAAGAGTACGTCAGCGAACCGGCCAAGCAGTTGCTCGCGGAAATCGCCGCCAAGGAAAAGGAAAAGAAGGCTGCCGCCAAGGAACAACTGGCGGCTCAGGCCTAACGGTATCCGGCGCAGGAGAGAGCACACATGATCAAGAAGCGACTCAACATTCGGATGTCCGGCCTGGGCGGGCAAGGTGCAGTAACCGCGGCGCACGTGATGGCCATGGCCGCGTCGAAGGACGGCAGGTTTGCCATTTCGAATCCGTTCTTTGGCGCCGAAAAGCGAATGGCGCCGGCGGAAAGCTACTGCCGGATCGGTATCGAGCGCATCTACGACCGGGGCGAACTGGTGTTCCCGGACGTGATCCAAGTGTTTCACCCCCAGGTGGTCACGATGGGCAAGAGCTATACGATGCCCTTCTATTCCGGCATCAAGGAAGGCGGCTTGGTGATCATCAACTCGGACGCCCCCCTGCTCACCGAGGAGGATATCCAGCGGCTCAAGGACCTCAAAGTGGCCGTGTTCTACATCAACGGGACGCAGATTGCCCTGGACGTCGCGGGCACTGAACTGTCCACGAACATGACCATGATCGGGTCGGTGGCCGGAATCACCAAATGCGTCTCTATGAACGCGCTTGATTTGGCCCTCCAGGAGCGGTTCGGAAAGAAGTTCGTGGCCTCCGGCGGCACGGCCACCCTGGACGAAGCGATCAAGAAAAAATTCGCCAAGAAGGAAATGTTGCTGGCCAAAAACCTCGCCACGGTCAAACGGGCCTACGAAATGGGCGTCGAATGGGCCGAGAAGAACAAGTTTGAACTGCAAGTGGCGGCCATGGCCGCAGCGTAACGAACGGGGATACCAGACGCATGTATAATATCGCGCAGGTGATTGACGAGAAGTGTGTGGCCAAGAAGGGCTGCCGTCTTTGCATCATGTACTGTCCGGAGGCCAACTGTCTGGACCTGAACGTGACCAAGATGGTGGCGGAGGTGAATATCAGCCGCTGCAAGGGCTGCGAGCTCTGCGTGGTCGTCTGTAACGCGGCCAAGCACAACGCGATCGAGATGCAGGCGGTCAGCTCGAGCGGCGCGCTCATGTCCCACAAGGGTGAGTCCGCAGGCCTGGGGCAAGCCTACCAAGGCTGACAACCCGCGCGGTACCAAGAGACCAAGAAACCCCATGGCGCCAACGCTGTGGGGTTTTTTATTGAGGCCCAGGGAATGCGGAGGCTCTATGACGAACGAAGACAATGTGGCGAGCGAGTTGCTAGGGGAGATCACGACCCTGCTCAATCGGTTCCCCAAAGTCCTGGAGCACCGTGCCGCTGAAATCGAGGCAACTGGGAAGGACCCCGAACTGGCAAGCAAGCTCGCCAAGGGTGCTGACGCCATGCGTGACAGCGGAAATCTTTACATCACCTGGGCTCGCCACTTTGCCGGGCTCTCGGAGGGTACCTCCGACGCGGCCGATGACGAGGATGAATCGGGGACGTTTGACGTCTAGTGCCGATTGTTCCCTCTGGACCGGGGTGCACGCGCCCCAGCGATAAAACCTGGCGATTCAATCCGTCAACTATGCTAATATCGGGCCTTGCCGATAGCTTCAGGCTAAAGATTCTTCTGATGGCGTTGACTGCGTTCCCCGGTAGCTCAGTTGGTAGAGCGCCTGACTGTTAATCAGGTGGCCGCAGGTTCGAGTCCTGCCCGGGGAGCCAATCCAGTCCGAAACTGGGCACCCTGCCAAAAGTGCCCGGTTTCGCTTCTCCCACCGCCTGGGCCAACGCTCCATAACTCCCTTTCAGATGAATTTCCCTCCCATGGCAGCGGATTTCCTCGACCAGGAGCTTGAGATAGGCCTTTCCCAAGCCCGAGGCCTGATCCAGGAGCTTGGCCCGCAGAGTTGTGCAGAAGGTTTGGATATGCTTCTGGGCAAGGATGGCCTGGGGGAGGTCCCGGTGTCGCCTGCGTCCCGCGATTTCGGTTAGCAGGGCCTGTCGTTGAACTTGCAGCTTGTGCGCCCGCTCGGTCAACGTGGCATCCATCGGCAGGAGCCCTTGCTCGACCGCCTCGTAGAGCTTATCCAACCGGCCTTGAAGGCTCTTGAGTTCTTGCGTCAACTGCTTGATCTGTCCATCGTCACTGGTCCGGGCCTGACTCAGCCGTTTTCGTAAGGCCTCTAACATGGCCCGCACGCGCCCAGGGACAAAGACCCGATCCGCCAGCGCCTCCAGCACCAGCCGGTCGAGTTTGTCCATCGGGAGATTCCCACTCGCGCAGCTGTCGGCCCCGCGCGTAATCCGATTGGTGCACTTGTAATAACGGTATTTCCCACTCTTCCCGGTCGCCAATGTCATACGCGCCCCACACTGGCCGCAGCGCAGGAGGCCGGTTAGCAGGGTCGGAGAATTGACCACCCGTGGAGGAATCACCCCCGGCGAGCGTGACGCCAGGAGCTGCTGGGCCTGTGCAAAGACCTCGTCGCTCAGAATCGGCTCGACCTTGATAAGCGCCCATTCGGAGAGCGGCTTGAGCTGGCGAAGTGTCCCCGTTCGCTTGTAGCACTTGTTGAAATAGTATTCGCCGATATAAGCCCGGTTCCCCAAGATTTCGTGAATACGGCCCTTGGTCCACCGACGCCCCCGAACCGTCACCCCGGACTGATTGAGATAGGCCGCCAGACCGTGAATGCCGACGATCCGCCCCTGCGCCCCACGCAAATAGAGATCAAACACCTGTTTGACAACCGCTGCCTCTGCCAGGTGTACCTCCAGCCGTTTCTTCTTGCCGGAATTCCCCGGACTCTCCACCTCCACCGTGCGAAACCCAAACGGCGGCGTGGACCCGTTAAAGTAGCCTTGCCGGGCGTTCTCCTGCATGGCCCGTAGCGTATGCTTCCCCGTCTCCTTGCTGTTGTACTCATCGAAGATGCTGAAAATCCGGCGGGCCACTTGCCCAGCAGGATCGTCTCCGGTTTGCTGGGTGATGGAGATCAACCGGACCCCCGCCCGCCGTAATTGACGTTCATACAGCGCAAATTCCAACGCATCACGGAAGAACCGCGATTGGCTATGGACCACAATGGCCTCAAACGGCGACGGCACCGCACCGGCCTCTGCGATCATGCGTTGAAACTCCGGGCGACGGTCATCCGTGGCGGAGGCACCCCGCTCAATGTATTCCACCGCCACCCGATGGCCCTGATGGCGACACCAGTCCTGCATCTGGTGCAACTGATCCGGGATCGACAGGTCTTTTTCCGCCTGTCTCACGGTGGACACCCGAGCATAGAGCGCAACGATCATAGCCCTACTCCTCTCTCCCTTCCGTCTGGGTCAAGACCTGCTTGATCAGGTCTGGGAGATGCTGTTCCAATAATGCCAGTTCGTCCACGGAAACTCGACCGTCTTCGATCTTCACACGGGTCTTCAAGGTCACTCGAATGGATGGTCTGGAGTCAGCCAAACATAGGGCACCACCTTTCCTGCGTGGTCAATTCCGGCCCGGTCCGTTCCGTTCCGTCTGCTCGCTTTCCCGCTCCAACCGCTCCAACTCCCCTTCCAATCCGCTTCGCCCAAACTCATCCAAAGCAATCTTTCGAAACGCCCGAAACTGAGGCTCCGGGAGGCATGACTCGGCCACCAGCAACACCTTGTTCAGGCGTCCCTTCAGCAGGATCAAGATCTGATCCTTGGTCACTATTCGCCCAGCTCAATGGCCTTGATCCGGTGTCGCACGTCGGCCTCCCAGGTCATCCGCTCATGGACCTTATGGACCCGGGTGCCCAGGTGCGCGATCGCCTCCTCCACCGTGAGCATGGGTTGTCTGTTCTGGACGCACTCCATCGCAGCTATGCGCTTGAGATAGCCATAGATACTAATCGTCATCCGCATCAGACGCTCTTCCAGCACGGCAAATTGCCCGTCCTGTATGCGATGCTCCAGAGTCGGGAGGGCTCGAATGCGCTGCTGCAAATCCTCCCACAGCGGATGCAACGGCCACCGGGAGCGGTTGCTATCTGACGTGGGGCAACGGAGCGTATCGTGTTCTTCGGCTAGATACCGGAGCAAGGTGCCCTGATGGGTATAGAGGTCCGTCATGGTCGTGATCCCGGCACTGCGGAGCAGCGGCTTTCTGACCTGCCATTCAATGCGCCAGACGTGTTCCGACTGGCCCCACAGGTCATAGAACCAGACTTTGGCGCTCTTCTGGTTGACCTCCGCCACCTTGTCATAGACCCGCAGGACAATATCCCCTTTGCCCAGAGTGAAGGTCTGCATTGTTCCATTTTCGCGGTGTTGGCTATCTTTGGTCGAGAGGCTCACAAAGGCATCCGCCGTAAAATCGACGGTGGGCACGTGATAGTCGAAGCTGAAGTCTACCCGCGAGAGGCCTTCCGGGCGATGCGGGACCAACCCCAACGCCATCCCCCATCGCAAGAACTTCTCATGCAGCCCCGCCGCCGTGTCCCGCCACAGCCCCTGGCTGCGAAAGGTCACAAAGCACGACGGGGTATTGAACTCGCCCAGTTCGATCTTGAAATCTTCATTGGTTAGGACAAATGGATAGCCGGAAGGGCTCCCGTAGGGATGGAGCATGAACTCCATCCCGCCCAGCGTTACGGCCTTCGGCTCCCGGCTCTTCGAATGGCGCAGCATTTCCTTTTCCATCCCCAGGTGCGCAAAGGGAATCCCCTGCGCGGGTGGCGAGACAAGAAAATAGGCGCATTGGACGGTATCGATACCATGGAGCAGCAGCTTGTACGGCTCGCGTTCCATGCTCAATCCTCGTCGGGCTTCGGGAGCGATTCGAGGCACAGCGCCTCCCCCTCGACCCGGATAACCAGGCCCTTGGATCTCTCAACCGTGAGTGCAAGGGGGCCTCGCAAGGACAGCACCTTGTCCATGATCGGCAAGAGGTTCAGGGTGAGAAAGAGATCCGTCGTTTCCGGTTCGAGATGGCCGATACGAATGAGATAACTGGCCTGGGTTTTTCGTTCAATCGGCGTCGAGGCAAGTAACCCTCGCATATCGGTGTGTACCCAGAAGGGCTGTCGATGGACCCACGAGGGCAGGGCTTGATACAACCACCACTGAATCGCTTCGCCCTCGAAGGCCCGGCTATCCTTCGCCTTGTGCTTCATGCCTCGCAACCGCTCGAAGTAGATGCCTTCATCGCGGAACCGTTTATAAAACCCAAGGGTCCAAATATCGAAGATTGAAAAGAGTCTCCATTTTCCAAACCGCTCATCCCCACGACCGGCCCCCAGTCCCTGATACAGTTGGGCCAGAATGCCGGCCCGGTTCCAGTCCATCAGGACCTTACGCGACACGCCAATACAGGTCTCGACATCCCCAGAGGTGTAGCGTCGCTGGCGAAGGTACTCCAAGAGGATATCCCAGTTGCGCGGCAGGCCTGGCAAGTCAGGCATTTCCAACTGGGGAAGTGCAGGCGCTGGCCTCTTACGTTTCCACATGGCCGTATCGTTACCATTTAGTTACGAATATGTCAAGGCACAAGAATCGGCTCCGCAATCTTCGCCTTCCTCGAAGACTTCATTAGCAATCCTCAGCAGCAAGACCCCTCTACAAACAGAAAAGGGGGAGTCTTACGACACCCCCCTACTCCCCCCAAGATGCGCCCGCGTTACCGCCGGCGATATTAGAAAGGACCACAAGAAAGTGGCTATGTATCCATAGCCCCCCGTGTTACTGACATGGGGGGCTATGCCGTGCCCGGTGCCTTTCGGCATCCGAGCACGGCCAATGCCCTAGCTCCACCTGGCCTGCCCTTCCGTATTATTTAGACATCGATCTGATCTTGTCTCGTCGGCATGGGAAAAGATTGCCACCTCGTGGCAGGCTTTACCTAGGTTCTTCAGTCAAACGGCTCATGGTATACACAATATTGTGTGGAAATATTCATCCTAGCCACAAATTTTCGATGGCATAGGGTGTGCTTTCACGCATTGACGAACAATTCCCATTTATACATCTTGCAGGCAGGCTGTTAACTGACTCGCTGTCCGTCAGTGTACATTCACCACATGGCTGTGAAAGGAGAAGCTCCGTATGATTATACCTGGGCCCCATTGGAATCCCGTGAAACCGTTCGGTCCACAGCCCGTGGGTCACCCTCTCCCTCCAAGTCCCAAATTTATGAATAAAGTTGGGCCCCCTCCGGCGAAACCAGTCTCTGCTTCTGCGCTTCCGCCGAGTAAGCCGACGGACTCAGTCACCATTTCTTCTGCGGCCCAGGCGAAAGCGGAAACGACTTCGTCAACCGTACCAAGCACCGCCTCCGGCCTGTCCGCTCTTGACCTAAACTGTGCGTGCAATCCGTCAGCCACAGATCTGCAGCAGAATCTTCGCGGCCTCACAGTAGACCGCCGGGACATTCAGCAGGAGTCTGAGAACGAAGATGATGACGAGGGGAACGACGAAGATGACAATAGCCATGCAATGGTGGGACACCATGGCGATGGGAGCGAAGATGCGCTGAAATTGCCGCAAAGTGTTAGCCTGAGCGCAAGTGCGCAGGATACCTTCAACAGTCCACAGGGTCTTACAGGGGACCAGAACGATGACGGGCACGTCAGTAGCCAAAATCCACTTGATGGGCAAAAGACGGAGTCAATCCTTCATCAGAGCCAGCCCTCTGACCCACGAGTGGAGCAGATTCTAAGGGATCTCAAGGGGCTTCTGGCAGATTTAGAAAAGGTCTAGGAGGGGTGGTGCGGCCTCCCACGTGATCAGTGTTTGATGACGACAGGCACTCATCTGCGCCGGTGAAACTGAATCGTTCGCAAAGGATAGAAACAACAGAAGTGCTGGTTCTCTCCGTCGTGGCCAGTCCTGCGCGGCCGTTCTGGCAATATTTCCTCCGGCTCTCTGTTCCATATGTACGCTGTCCGGAAATTGAGCAGGGACAGTCCAAAATTTGTGTGGCGTAGGCCACCGCGCTTCCTTATAATTCAAACTTGCACGGCGGTTGAGAGGAGGTAGCTCTGTTCGTACAACGCAGGTTGGTGCTTCCATCACGCTCACCGGTTCTAGGATAGCAACAACGTCCACTCCTTCCACGACCCCATTACTGGCATTGGGTATGTCCATGAAAGCGATGTCTCTCCCTTGTCCATAGCTTAGGCTCCCAACATAGCACCCCGTCCATCTATGTACGAAGTATCCTGTTTTGCTCGTCATCGGTATGCCTCATGATCTGGGGAATCTGGGTTTTCCTCATCTGCGTGCTCCTGCTCGGGGACCCGACATATGCGGAGCCAGGCCCCGAATCGTCTCCTGCGCCCCCTCAACTCGGACCGCCGGCCCCCCTGGCTGGTGAACAGACGTCGCTGTCTGAAGGGCGGCAAGGCCGTGTCGTCTCGCCACAAGAACCGGATCTGGCTTCCCTGTTCAGCAGTGGAGACTACACCTATTTCCCGCTTCCGGCCTTCGGCTATTCCCGGAACGAGAGTTACTACGTCGGGACCCTCGCGCCGATCCTCAAGGCCAACAAAAAAGGGGAAATCGACGACATTTTCGCACCCCAGTACCTCTACAACCAGTATGTGGGGAGCAGCGTGACCATGAACTACTACGGTTACCGCTCTGATACGGTGCAGTACCGGGCCATCGTGAACTATGCGGAACGAGTGCAAAAGAATTTCGATTTCAGCTACAAGGACCTTGGGGCTGGAGGGGGACGATACATCCTGGGCGGACAGGTGAATTTCTTCAAGAACCCCTTCTCCCGTTTCTTCGGCTTCGGGAACGGGGCCAGGCTAAACAATGAGACCGATTACACAGCACGGGAAACAAACCTCAATGCCTATATTGGGCTGAACCTCAGTCCTGACCTTTCTATGATCCTGACTGGGCGATACCGGGATGTACGGGTGGAGAACGGCATCATTCCAACCTTGCCACAGACCTCGGTGCGATTCCCGCGTACGCCAGGCGTAGAGGGGGCGCAGTTGACCGGTGGCAAACTGTCCTTGCTCTACGATACCCGGGACTCGCAGCTCACGCCCATCAAGGGCACGTATGCCCTGTTCTCAACGGAGATGGTTTCTAACGTCCAGCACGATGACCCCAACCGCTGGGTACATTTCATTTTGGATGCCCGGCACTTGTTGCCTCACGATGGGGACACGAAGGTATTCGTCGTCCGCTTTCTCGCCGACGGCGTGGTGCGGACTGACAAGACTCGTTCCCGCGACATCCCCTTTTACGAACGCCCCACGTTGGGTGGTGAAACGACGCTGCGCGCCTTCGGTCTCAACCGGTTCATCAGCGATCAGGCCTTTCTTATCAACCTGGAGGAACGGATTCGGGTGCGAGAGGTGCAAATCATGGATCACAAGATCGAGATGCAGCTGGCGCCGAATCTGGATATGGGGAAAGTGACCAATTTGACCCGCCAGCATTTCACCTTTACCCAGACTCAGATCAATCCGGGGCTGGGTATCCGTGTCATGGCCAAGCCTCATGTGGTCGGCCGGCTGGATATCTCCTACGGACGTGACGGGAGCAATGCCTTCGTGGGGGTGGATTATCCATTCTAGCTGGCTGTGGAGAAGCCTCGCTCACACTGGGTAGGGTTTTCTCGTTATGAATCATGGTGCGATCAATACCATCCCAAATAGTCCGAATCGCTAGAATTAATAGAATTCCTGGAATCCACAGAAACGCGAGAATTTGCAATAAACACTTGAGAACCGCCGCAAAATGAAGCAATTGGGAAATATCCTGTCCCGCTCTTAATCAATCGGCCTTATCCCCTTCTCCATACGAATGCTGCAGACCCAGTGCCCAGATTGATCCCTCCCAGGGAGCCACTCCACCAGGGCTGCATTCCACACCAGATGCAGCCCTTTTCCTTTCCCGGTTTCCCCCCTCTCGAGTGTGATAGACTATGGCATTGTGAGAGTCGCGTCGCCCACCTTATCCCTCGCGCTTTCTTGCCGTTTTCGTGCGGTTGATTCCCCTGGTCTCCGCCGTCCCGACTCAACAGCTTCTGCGCTGAGTACTGCACCCGCCGCCCAAGGAGACAGCCGATGACCTGCCCACGCTGCCAAGGCCTGATGGGCCCGATTCGCCTGGAGGATACCGGGAAAATGACCAACTGCCAGTCCTTGGCCGGCTGGCAATGTCTCCTCTGTGGTGAAGTCATCGAGCCCGGCATTACCGCCAATCGGATCGGCCATCATGAACCGGTACGGGACCGGACCAGACCTCGTTACCTGGCTGAGGTTAGTGATTCCAAGCGGAAACGGAGTAAACGCTGACCCGCTGCCCCCTGAAGATGAAGGATTGAGCTCAGGTCAAGTCAGAAGCGAAGCGCCTCCTTCACGGTACAGCACCAATATCGGAGCATGCTATGTTGCATGAGTGGCGCGACAGAGTAGTCGAGTTCTCGGTGGGGCTTTTCTTACCGGGCTCACTCGGACTCACTTTGAGGGCGTTCTCCATCACCCACTGAGCAAACAGATGGTGCAATACCATGACAATTGCTGAAAATTCAAAGACTTCCGAGAATCATTACAGATAGCTACTACGCCGGAGATGTGGTAGACTGCCTTACCGTACGAGCCACGGTCACTATCCTATCTTTCGCGCTTCCGTACCGCCAGTCCTGCTTCCTGCGCGACCGATTCCCTGGGACGCGCTGCTCCTACGGCCGAGCTCTTCTCCGCGCATACCATGGGCGGCGAGCTGTCCTGGATACGCCATTGGTGTCTGTGCCCCAGCCACAAGCGCCTGCCTAAGCTTAGGCGCGGGCCAAAAGGATAGATCGCATATGGGGAAAATGAATGTCGAACCGATCGTCACCTTTGCAGATGGTTCTCAGCTACTGGTCAGCTCCCAATATTCCGGAGCCGGCAGTTTTACCTGCGAGCTGTATCTGTCCGTTCCCTGCAAGAAGGAAAAACTGGATCTCCGCGCCCTGTCGGACCATCTTGAGGCACCAACCTGCCGCGAGGCACAGGATATCGCGTTTCACTATGCCCAGCGCCAGTTTCCGGACAGCGCCAATGCCATCAAGGAGCCGCCCTACTTGGTCTGGTCTGGGCCGAACCTGCCTGTTGCACCCGACAATCGTGGGCACCGGCACATGCAGCGTTGACGGCGAAGAGACAGTAGCAGCATCCATCATCTCAACATCACGCAAGACGGACAGCCGAAGGAGGCTTCATGGCATGGCCTGGCGGTAAACATCTCCTCAAAGCAAAGCGTGGCACTCCGAAGCGGAAGATCAAGATGGAGCAATGGGGGCTGGGGATATCCATCAAGGATCGGCCGACCGTCCCCATCGAAGAGATCCGCCGACAAGGGTTGGCACTAGCCGGTCGCGCGCTCGGGCAAGGCGCCCGGGCTCAGCCAATGACCCAGGGCGGGAAGCACGGGACCGCCGACCGACCCGCAGAGGCCGCGCGTCCAAGCCGGCGAGGCGCCACCCGGTAAGGGCTGGAAAGACAGTGGTTGCTATTAGGCCCATAGCATGCTACGGTGTATCGACTTCATCGCGCAGGGCCTGTGGTGGAGCAGGAATAAGTAAGGCCTTCAACCGATGTTGTTTTGTCCGGGAATTTGATCGGAAGCCAGACCTAAGTCGCCTCAGCGCTCGCGCCTTCGGCCCGTTCCTTCCTGTCGTTTTTTTCTCGAGTCCAAGACAATATCATTCTCTCAAAGGAGGAACCCCATGGGTTCGAAGATTTATGTGGGCGGGCTGCCCTATTCGGCAACCGAGTCTCAGTTGAACGACCTGTTCGCCGTCCACGGAGCGGTCGAGTCCGCGCGTGTGATCACGGACAAGTTCACCGGGCAGTCCAGGGGCTTTGGCTTCGTGGAAATGGCCACAGCCGAAGAAGCCAAGGCTGCGATTGCGGCGCTGCACGGCACCCAAATGGACGGTCGGACATTGACGGTGAACGAGGCGAAACCCCAGGAGCCCCGTACCGGTGGCGGCGGCGGAGGCCGGTTCGGTGGCGGCGGCGGAGGCCGCAGCGGCGGTCGCGACCGCTTCTAAGGTCTGCCCCTTTGCAGTTAAGGGAGCGGCTCGAATGAGCCGCTCCCTTTTTTTTGGCACGTAGCCAAAGCGCCGGGGATCCCACCTGCCAGAGACATCCTTTTGGCTGTGCAACCGACTAGCTTTTCCTCTCGTATCCCATGATAGACTCACCCTCAAGAACAATATGGCCTGGACCGACTTCCACCCTCACCCGCTCTGTTTTCACCCACACCTGATGACGGTCCTTCCCAGGCTCAGGTGGTGGCGCCCTCCGCCGCCGATCGATATCCCGAATCACTCCAGGCTCTTTACGGTCGCCCCGGATTCTCAGCTCCTCGGCTATTGTCACTGGCAACCGTTGCGTCGGCGCGCAAGGACGCTCATCCTCGTCCATGGCTTCGAAGGCTGCAGCGACTCGCACTACATGTTCGGAATCGCCGACAAGGCTTGGCGCGCCGGCTTGAATGTGATCCGGCTCAACCAACGGAATTGCGGCGGGACAGAGCACCTGACTCCGACGCTATACCATTCTGGAATGAGCGGCGACGTCGCGGCCGTAGTCCGCGAGCTGGCCGACAAGGACGGGGTCGATGATATCTGGGCGGCGGGCTACTCCATGGGTGGCAACCTGGTTTTGAAGATGGCCGGGGAATCAGGGACCGGGCTACCTTCGCTCAAAGGGATCGTCGCCGTCTGTCCGAATATCGACCCGGCCGCCTGCGTGTCGGCCTTAGAGCAACCCACAAACTGGTTCTACCAGCACTATTTCTTGACTCGACTGAAGGCCCGAGTGCGCCGCAAGGCCGCACACTTTCCCGGAAAGTTCGACCTGGCATCCCTCGACCGAACCCGCTCTCTGCGTGAGTTCGATGACCGGTATACCGCATTCCACGGAGAATTCTCCGACGCAAACGACTATTATGAACGGGTCGGCGCCAGACATGTCTTGCACCAAATCAAAGTTCCGACACTGATCATAGCCTCGCAGGACGATCCCTTTATCCCGTTCGGAACCTTCACCACGCCTGCCGTACAGTCCAACCCCATGATCAGGATACTGGCCACGGAACAGGGAGGCCATTGTGGATTTTTCCAGAGACCGAGGCAAAATGAAGATTGCTACTGGGCGGAAAACCGACTCGTCGCCTTTGTCGTTCGTGGAGGCCTTCTGTGGGCCGCCCCCGCTATTCGACCACCTGCAACGTCACTGCTACCTGGTAACGCTTCCCCTCACGCAGGTACTCAACCGATACCCGGTCACCCACTTTGTGCCGATCCAGCACCGACAGGAATTCATCCAATTCTGAAACGGCCCGTCCGTCGATCCCAACGATGATGTCTCCGAGTTCGATGCGACCGCCGAAGCTTTCTCGCACACCTTTGAGGCCGATTCGCTCTGCCGCCCCTCCGCGTAATACCCGTCCGATGACCAGGCCCTTGATGCCCCACTGCCGGGCAATCGCGTCCGGAATCAATGTCACGCCCAGTCCTGGCTTGATGAGTTTCCCATGTTGGATCAGCTCGGGCACGATGCGATGAATTGTGTCCACCGGCACCGCAAATCCAATTCCTGCATAGGCGCCGCTGGGGCTGATGATTTGCGTATTGATTCCGATCAACCGTCCAGCGCCGTCCAGAAGAGGACCGCCTGAATTGCCGGGATTGATCGCCGCATCGGTTTGAATCACTCCGTCAATCGTCCGATCCGTCATGGACTTGATCGTCCGCCCCAAGGCGCTGACCACTCCCGTCGTCAACGTGTGATCGAGGCCGAAGGGATTACCGATGGCCAACACCTTTTGCCCCACCCTCAAATCACCTGAGGTACCGACCGGAATCGGGACCAGCAAATCCGGCGATGCCTTGATCTGCAGCACCGCCAGATCGTGATCCGGATCCACACCGACGATTTTGGCTTTGTGGTCCGTCCGATCTGCCATGATCACGTTGATTTGATCGGCGCCATACACCACGTGAAAATTCGTCACAATGTGTCCGGCCTTGTCCCAGACAAACCCGGATCCGGATCCTTGAGGAACCTCAAAGAGATTCAGCGAGAACAAATCCCGACGAATGCCGGTATTGGTAATGAAGACAACCGACTGGGCCGACTTGTCAAACACCGCAATGGTGGCGCGCTCTTCCGGAGAAAGTTCAGGGGCGGGCGTGATGGCTCTAGACTGCGCATCGCCGCCAGCGTCACCGGCCCCACAGAGCCCCGCAACCAGGATCAGGCAGCTCAGAGAAAGGACGAGGAGGGGAGAAAGTCTTGCAGAAACGTTATTCACCGAGGATTTGCACGACCAGATCCCGTGTGCGTGAACGGGTATCGAAGTCAATGACCACAATCTGTTGCCAGGTGCCGAGCAGCAAGGCTCCGGCCGAGAAAGGAATCGTCACGGACGGACCCTGCAAATGGGCCCGCAGGTGGCTGTGTCCGTTGTTTTCACCAGGATTACGCGTATTGTGCTGCCAGGCCGGATCGGCTGGAATCAGCCGATCCCAGACCGCCTTGGTGTCTGCTCGGATGCCCGGCTCATCCTCGATAATCAGAACCGAGGCCGTCGTGTGCTTGATGAAGACCGTCACGACACCGGCCTGCAAGCCAGACCCACTCAAAGCCTGCTTCACATGACCGGTCACATTCTCAATCTGTGCATCCCCGCGCATCTCAATGCGGAGCGGAACGGTCTTCACCGGCATCAGACCACTCCTTCGGCCAGTCGTCTGAGTAGACGGCGTTCACGCGCCGACAACGCACCCCCCCTGGCCTCTTCAAGAATCCGGTCGAACGCCCCGCTGGCAGCCAAATTCCGCAATGTCCGTACGACCGGATCTGAGAGAATCCCTTCGAGCCGAAGCCTCTCCAAATAGGCAAAGGCCTCAGCAAGGGTTTCCCGTGAGCGAGTATAATAATCCTCTCCACGTCGGCGATTGCTGTAGGCCTCAAACTGTTCGCAGGCCACCAACACCTCGGCAAGCTGACGCACCCAGAGCTTGGCTCTTTCGAGTTTCTCTGGATAATAATAGTACAGCATGACCTTGGCCATCCAGGGCTCCCACTGAATGCCTAAATCCAGCAACTTCGGCTTAACCTCGCGCAGACGACGGGCCAAGCGCCGCGCATAACCGAGGCGCATCTCCACCTGGGCCTCGCTCCAGCGGTCCATGGGAATGCCGGCACGCTCCAAGTCATCGGCATATCGGACGAGGAACGCTTCTGTCTCGCGGCCATAGACCGTATTCGGGTGAACTGCGCGCCACTCGCGAGGTCTGGTGGGAATGCCACGCTGACGCGCCCAGGACCAGATGGCCCCGAACCGCTTCCGGTCCAAGCCCGTCCTCCCCAGATCGTGCAACAGACAGGCAATTTGGTACTGGCGTAACCGGTCGTGAGAATGGCCCAATTCGGCCGCGACCGCAGCGCACATACGCGCTGTCCGCAAGGCATGCGGCCGGTCATAGCCTCGAATAAGACGGTCCGGCCTGCGTGGATCTGGCACATCATAAAGCCGTAGCAGTGCTCCGGCCAAAGTCTTCGGCATCAACAACGGAGCTTTCTGCTGCGGAGGAGAGTCAGGTGTGCCCTGACCTATTGCTTGCTGACGTGTGGTGCGTTGGGGAAAGGCCATGGCCATCATTTTTGCAACGGCAGGATATCGTTCGCCCGTCGGAGTGTCAAGGCTGAGGCGGACTCACTGTATGTGACAAACGAATATGATGAGGCCTACGATGGCCGCCGCCAATGATGAGATGAGCACCGCGGCAGCGGACACATCTTTGATGAACTTCACCCTTTCATGCTGCATCGGGTGCAACAGGTCGAGCGTTTTTTCAATCATGGTATTCAACAACTCGAGCGAGAGCACCATGCCAACCGCCGTGACGATGAACAGCCATTCCGTTTGCGACAGCCCGACGATCAACCCGGCCAAGCTGACGACGCTGGCGACTGTCAGTTGGATACGAAAACTCTGCTCCGCTCGATAGGCCGCCTTCACCCCGTGCCAGGCGCAAGCGAACCTCTGCCGGATCTGCGGCAATGGGGACATGCCGACGTTGCCAGGCGACATAGATTCGTCCGCTTAAATCAGAATCGCTTCCCGATCATGAGACCCGTACCTACGCCTTGCTCCAGGGACAGAGGACGAATCTGCCAGTCGTCCGGATCCCCCGCATGTTGCCGACTGATAAATTTCCCCATACCCCAACCGATCAATCCGCCAACGATGACATCGGAGGTAAAATGCTTGTCCGTGTATACCCGTGACGCAGCCACGGCAGTTGCTACACCATAGGATAACCAGCCGATAGCAGGATCGAACCGATCGGCAAAGACCGACGCCACGGCAAAACTGGCCGCCGAATGCGAGGAGCCGAACGATGTATTCCCGGAGAACGGACGGAAGTTCGTCGCGCCTTGATGTTTCTCAGGGCGAGCACGGCCCGTTGCATTGCTGAGCAACTCAGCCGCCACCACGGCAAATCCCTCGGCTTCCAGGCCGACCAGACCCGCCTCTTTGATCCAACTGCCCCCCCCGTAGGACTGGTTGGCAAGACCAATCGCAATGACGCCGACATTGACACCCGCCATGGTCACCGGGTTGCCGAAGGTGTTGAAACCATCCGCCACCTTTTTCCCCGTCGCACTCTTGTTGTTCCGGTCCACCCAGTCCTGAATACTGTGATCGGCAGCAACAAAGCCTCCGACAACCGCCGCCCCAGCCCCAGCCTTGAGCCAATCCTCCCCGGTCATTCTCAAGGGAGCGGTCACCAAGGCTCGTGCGTCTTCGATCACGGCCTTGACCCCTTCCGTGACCGATTCCTCCCGCACCGTCTGCACCGGCCCTTGCTGAGACGGCATTTCGGCAAATACGGGAACATGTGTAACGATGACCTGCAGGAGGGCCAGGAACGGTACCCAGAGGACATGCCGGGCACTGGCATGACTTGAACCTTGCGTTTCAGGGGACACTGCGCAATTTCTCCTGCGAGCGACGTGGGCTACCTGCCGTATCTACGTCTTCAATCCTTTGCTGGACCGTCTTTTGGTTTCAGGCTGTGAGGCTCCTCGTACGGGCATCTCGTATACCTGACATCGTCCCAGGGGGGTCTTGACTGCCACCCTTCTCACCTGAACCTGGAGAACAGCCAGTCCAGACGAAAAGACGCCCTGCTTCGCCGGAGTCGATAGTGGGGAGACTGGAGCGACCGGTTGGATTGCACCACCCTGCTGGATACAAACTGAAACCACCCCCTCCAATACAGCGATGCGGATGAATTATAAGAGCTCCAACCGGGCAAAGCTACGTCAATTTTTTCTCTCGCCCTATTCCCATTCCCAGGCCATCACGGACAGACAGCTGCCATAGAGACATAGAAGCGGCAGGGAAAGCGCTTACTTGGCTGGAGCCGGCGAGTGGGATTGAACCACCGACCTGCTGATTACGAATCAGCTGCTCTACCACTGAGCTACGCCGGCTCTCGATCTGGCTGCTCTGGCAAGAAAGAACGTGGAATCTTACTCAGGTCGGGACCAGGCTGTCAATGAGCTGGAGGTCTCTACTTCACACGAGCCAGAGGCAGACTCCAGGCCTTGGCGGTGGGCACCAAGGCGGGTACGCAGGCCGGGTCCTGCTCGTTCCCAAAATCCGCCTTGGCGGTCGTGGAGACTTGCCGTTGCGCGTACTCAAAGAGTTCACCAACTGCCACAGTTCCGTTATGGTCTCGATCGGCTGCTCCGGCCAATCCCTTGAGCAAAAAGTAGGTAAACAGTCCATGCTTGCCTTGTTCATACTGGTGCGTGAGTTGGCTTCGGCTGACCCCGATCATCTGCACCAGCTTGCCGTCCAATACCTCCGGTGTGCCCCAGACGGGATCGACCCCGTCGGCTCGTCCATCCGGCAAGACCGCACCCGGCGGCAGCGCGAGCGTGACATCGAGCAATACCACGGCATGCTGCACGGGAAGGTTGGCCAGGGCGGTCTGAAGACGACGCAGGGAAAACCCTTTAAGCGGCGCCCCCACATTCCCTTCATGGGGCAACAGGACAACCGATCCGGTGGCTGGGTCCACCTGCGCTCGGCCTGAAAAGAACACCAAGGCTACCCCGCCGGCCTCCGCCTGCTGGGGAAGCCAGTCTTCGAAAGCCTCCACGAGATCGTCCTTGAGCGCATGCTCATCTGTCAGCAACTTCACGCGTTTCGCAGGAATTCCCCCGACGGCTTTAAAATAGTTGGCCATAACCTCCGCGTCACGGGCGGCATATTTTACGCCTGGCATGTCCGGCTCGCGGAAGCTTCCCACTCCAATGGCGAGGGCCACAGCCTTCTTTCGCTCGTAGCCGCGGACCGGCGTGGGGACTTGATCCACGTCAACCGACAATACTTCCACACTCTCCGGCTTGGCGGGACGCAAGGCGACCAGGAACTTCTTCGGTCGGAGCGGGCCGGTCAAACCTCCTGGAGCTTCCACAGAGACGATCAATTCCGCTTGCTGGACCGCGGGCACCTGGGGAAGATTTCCGCTGACCGTGACATGTTTGCTCTCTCCCGGTTGCAGGTCACCGACCGGAATCGGATTCTGCAACATTTGGATCAGGGCCGGAGTGCCCTTCAGCGCAACGACCACGCCTCGGGCGACATCCGGGCCCGCATTATTGACCTCGACATCCACCGTGACCCGTTCCGTCCCCTCCAAGACGTTATCCTGACTTTCATCTCTCAGCATGGCCCGGAACGACAAGGCGCTGGGTTGCGCAGGTGGCACTGCTATGGGCTGAGCCTGGGTCGGCACACCTGCGGTGGCTACCGGAGGACCGCTCCTCTGCTTTCTGTCGGCCGCCGCCTGCCGAATCTGGCTGGATGATCCAAGGTGCGTCTTGAATCCTTGGGCCAAGGTTGCCGCCGCCTTGGCGACCAGGCCGTCGAGCCCTTGCACGTCACAACTGCCCCGCTCCGTCTCTACGCTCCCCTGGGCTTCGGTCCGAATGCTTTTCGTATAGACGACGGAGCCACTGCCGTCCAGATATGTCGCCGTCCCCCCGAGCACCACGACAGCCGTATAGCTATTGGTCTCATGACGCGGAATAAAGAGCTGCAGATCTTTCAACCCCAGAACCAGCTGCACGGTTCCATCAGGAAGCTCTTTGCCGGTTAATTTGGTTTGCCCGTCAATAACATGCTCGAAGGCCATCCCAACCTCACGGGTCACAGATTTCGTGAGTTTCTCCCCAAAAACCAGGGTGGCTGGTTGCTGGCAGGCGTTCGTATAGTCGAATGCCGCGCTGGTTACTGTAGGGTCTAGCTGCAGATTGACGGTCAGAGGCAGCCAATAGCCTCGGCTATCGCCGCCGAACCAGGGGCGCGACGTGAGCCCGCTGCAGCCGGTGAAGGCCGCAAGGAGAAGAAGCCAGGTAGCAACGCGAGTCATACGGAGTGTACGCGCGGGAAGGGGGACCAAGAATGTGGACGGAGCCCACACGTTAGGGTTATACCGGATTCCTCGCTGCAAGGCAACCGCAAAGGCCGGATGCGGCTGCTGTGGACACCACATTGACAGGGTTTTCTTGCTTGCGTTAAGGTCAGCGGCATGGTTCCAGCCCCCTCGCCGGAGAGCTTTTCCTCACCCATGTGCGGGGAAAAACAAACCCGTTGGCAGCCACTGGCCGACTTGATTCGGCTTCGGAACCAATCCGGCACCCTCCTCCTGCTGTGGCCGATTCTGTGGAGCCTGGTCTTGGCCTCTGAGGGACGTCCCTCGCTGACGCTGCTGGCCCTGTTCATCCTTGGCTCATTTCTGATGCGCAGCGCCGGCGTCGTCCTCAACGATCTGGCCGACCGTTCCTTCGATCGCCAGGTGGCGCGCACCAAAACACGTCCGCTGGCCAGCGGGAGGTTGAGCGTGCAGACCTCACTGGTCACTGCCTTCCTGCTCTTGTCCGCCTCGGCTGGCCTCTTGTATTTTCTCAATCGTCTCACCATCTTGCTCAGTCCGATAGCCTTCTTGTTGGCCGTCCTCTACCCATTTTCCAAACGATTTGTGCAAATTCCGCAAGCCGTGCTCGGCATCGCATTTGGCTGGGGCGCGGTCATGGCTTGGGCCGCAGCGCGAAACCATCTGGACTTGCCCGTCTGGCTCCTCTATGCCGGCACCGTCTGCTGGGCCCTGGGCTATGACACGATCTATGCGCTGCAGGATCGCGACGACGATGAGCGGATCGGCGTGAAGTCCTCGGCTATCTTTTTCGGTCCACGGACATGGCTGGCCGTGGCCTGCTTCTTCGCCGGAACACTGGCTATGATCGGGGCTACCGGATGGCTCACCGGTTTGGGTCCGGCGTTCTACGTCACGCTGACCGGGGCGGCATGGGTCATGAGCCGGCAGGTTCGCCTCCTGAGAGGCCCCGTGTCGCAGCCCATCGCGTTCGCCTTGTTCAAACAGCACGTATGGATCGGTATGGCGATCCTGGTAGGCATCTGGGCCGGAGTTCTACTTCCATAAACCGCTCCGGCCGGATGAGCGCCCGGCTTAGCTGGCCGGCTTCTCGATCGGCTTCTCCGGCTTGGGAGCCTGCAGGGTGGCCAAGTACATGGCGATCGCCTTCGCGTCAGGATCATTGATCCCGAGGTTCGGCATGCGGGTCTCCGGCTTCATGCTCTGTGGATACTTGATCCAGCGCACCACCCACGTGCTGTTCAGCCGAAAACCGGCTCGGTCCAGGGCCGGACCGACGACTCCGCCTTCCTCCCCGACCCGGTGGCAGGCATTGCAGCCATACTTGTTCGAGTAGAGCCGTTTCCCCACTTCGGCTTGCTTGGCCGCCACGTCGGCAGCCATCGTCAGGTCTGGCCTTGGGACGGATGCAAACTTTGGTCTGGCGGTGAAATTGGCCAAGGCGGCTTTGGCCGTCTCCAGCTCCTTGGCGGCCACCCCCATGGCCTCTTGTTCTTTGGCGGTTGCGGCATCATCCATGTCTTTGCCGCTCTTCTCCGCCTCGTCGCTGGCCTTCTTGTCCGCCGCATCGAAGGTCTGCTTGGCCTGATCGAATTTCTGCTGGGCGGCCTGCAACTGATCCGCGATTTCCTTCTTCCGACCTTCGACATTATAGGTCAGTTGCATTCCGTGCAAGGTTCGGACGTAGGCGACAATAGCCCAAATTTCCTCTTCCGACAGGGTGTACTTGAACGTGGGCATGGTCGGAACGGCAAAGTCATCGTCTCCGATCTTATCGCCGATCTCAGGAGTCGTATCCTTCATGTCTCGGGAGACCGTGCTGAAGATCTCCTCGTCCTTGAATGTGGACATTTCAGACTTATTGGAAAGATCCTTGGGCTTGGGATCAGGCATCTGATTCCAGTTGTATCCTTCGTTCTGTTGCCCGTGCTCGCCATGACAATGCATGCAGTAGTGTTCATAGAGGTGCTTGCCTTTGGCGACCTGTTCGCTCTGAAAGAGGGCGCAGCCTGCGCCTCCGACCGCTGCGGCAATCCCGATCACCATAGCCGCGACGACCAGCCTTCGCCGGCCGCCCGTCGTCCCCATGCGCGCGCCGTCTGTCGCCTGCGCCACCGCCTTCATGAGGTCGCCCCTTTCTTCAACTTCCTGATGATGACAAACTGAAAGCCCGCCGCAAGCCCCACCGCCAGGGCCACGTAATAATAGGCCGAATAGTCCGGCGGAGGATCAGCTCTGAAGTACCACCAGGAAGAGACCGCCTTCTGCGAGCCCTTCTCCTTCAAATCCCCGCTCTCCAGCTTCTTTCCGTCCCAGACGGCAAAGGCAATATTGATAAAGTCACCCGGCTTGATCTGCGTGTCATGCTCGACATCGGGCGTGGAGAGGGCCCGGCTGAAGACGACTTTCCAGGAGCCGTTCTGATAGACCCCCTTAGCCTTGACATCCTGCTGGTCTTGCACTTTCAAGCTGCCGAAGCCCTGGGCATTCATGTCCAGCGCTTTGTTGTCCTTGTTCTTCCAGAACCAGATGTTCACCGGACCGCCCTGCACCTGCGCCATCGGCTGCCCGTGCGCAAAGTGGGCTTTCTTATCCCCCACCATGAACTCCAAGCCGGCGGCATCATCCGGGTCCTGGCTCGGATCTTCATACTCCAGAAGGACGGCGATCTGCTGCCCATCGTGCAACGCGCGGACCTTGACGGACTTGACCGTCACTTCCTGAATCCGGTTGGGCCAGTGGACCTGCGGGGACATCGGAAACTCCGAGGCCGGCGCACTATTCCAGGCCGCCGCCGTAGGATCATCGGCCGGCAGCCCTCCCTTGACCAGCGCCGCTCGGACCGACACGCTTTCCTGAGCAAAGCCTGGGGAAGGGACCAAAGAGCCCGCCGCCAGCACCGTTCCGACCAGGAGCCCGGCACACCAGGGCTTGACTTGACCCAACGTCCTCATAGATTCCTCTTGATTCGCTCGTACGGCTTGGAAGACGGCCATCGGCGGCCCTCCTCAGTGACTATTCCCAAGTCCTCGGCTTCTGATGGGCCCCGTCGTATTCCCCCATAATGATCTTCCAAATCCACTCATCAGGCAACTCCACTTCCCAGCGCGGCATGGCCGACTTCCAGGGCATGCCCTCGATCGGCAGGCCGACCCCGCCCTTTTTAATGCGCCAGAACAAGTAGCTCTCCTGCAGCATCGCGATGGTTGTCGGATCGGAAAAGTTCGCCGGCGGCGGATTGAACCCCCTCGATGCGGGCCCCTTCCCGTCAAAGTTCCCTCCATGACAGGGGGAGCAAAACGCGGCATAGAGCCCCTTTCCGGTCATCACGTTTTCCGGAGTGTTCGGCACGGGATTCGAGAGCCCTGTGTACTCTCCGGGAGGCGCCGGATGGATGGTGCGGTTCTCGGCCGGCGGCTGATCGCTCGGCGCCGTACTGGTATAGGTTTGCCAGCCGACCAACATGGGAAACAGCAGCAGCACGGCGATCCGTGCCCCCTGAGCCGCCCCACCCTGCCCCTCCCCGGTCAGAAACCGCACGATGGGCCCAAAGAACGCATCCGTGGAAGGGCCGCTGAGCGTGGCGAAGATCACGATCCCGGTCGTCGTCAGGGCCAGGTAGAGGAAAATCAAGCTGGCCGGAAGCGGGGCCGTGAACAGCGGCAACACAATCTTCAGGAAGACATAGACCCCGACGATCAGGATCGCTGGTTTGAGGAATACGCCGCCTTTCATAATCTTCCACCCTTCTGTGCCAGAACCGGCATCACTCCGCTCCTCGGATGCCGTCTCGTGGTTACTGCGCGTGCGCGATCGACACTGGTGCCGTTGCCTGAGCCGTCTGTGCGATCTCGTCCGGACTGACAGTGATCGGCTCCCCGCTCATCTGCTGCAAGAAGGCGATCACGGATAGGATCTCGTTCTTCGACAAGCCGATCGGGTTCTTGTTGATATACGGCATGCGCGCCGGGTACTCCTTCGGCGGCCCCTCGTGCCGGTAGTCCAAATAAATGTAGGCCTGGGGTTGCGTCAAACTCTCAAATATAAACTCCCGGGACAGTTTCGCCCCGATCCCCTTCAGGTCCGGACAGCGGGCCGACTCGCTGGGCCCGATCGAATGGCAGAGGGCGCACTGGCCCTTGCTGAAGAAAATCTTCTGACCGATGGCCGCCATGTCCGAAGCAGTCTTGATGCTGGCCACATCGAACTTCTCTTCCGCCGGCGGCAAGGACGCCATTTGGGGCACACCCAGCGCCGTCATGGAAAAGAGCCCGAGCACGATCATGACAAACCCGACGACGCGGACGAACCGGGCCTTGACGAACAAGAGAATCGAGACTCCGGTGCCGATCACGCAAAGTCCGATGATCTGTAACAGCGCAACTTCGCTCATAGCGCCCTTCTCAGTTGTGAGGTGTCAGTTCCCCGACCGCCGGGTTGTCCCCAGCCACAGCCCGGATTACTTGCGCTCATCCAGCGCCGGAGACCCGCCCGCCATCGCCGGCAGGGTGCCCTGCGCTCCATGCCCCTTGCCCCCCGCTTCTTTCTCCTTGGCCTTGTCCCCCATGGTGGCCACCCAGAAGATGAACGCCACCAGCATACAGAAGAGGAACGTGTTCAGCGACATAAAGGCGGCCGCATATCCCAACGCAGGCGAAAAGGCATACTGCGAGGAATCGCGCATCACGCCGTAGATATGCCAGTGGACCCGTGAAGAAGACCGGGCATAACCCATCAGCGTCATCAACAGAATGACCATGACAGCGTTGAGAACCAGCGCATAGCCAGCCCGCGGCGGCATCTTTCCCCACACCATCTCGGTCGTGGTTTTGGCGCTGCGCAGCAGGAGGGCCGTCAGCGGTGTGATCGTGAGCATCACGAACAACACGATCAACACCTGGGCAACCGAGAAGTAGTTGATGCGCACGATGGCCGGAACGAAATAGCCCCAGACTCCGAGCACGATGACCACGATCGCGGCCACCCCGAGCACCCCGCCCATCAGGGACCTGGCGACTTTGGCCCAGGTGGCGGTCTCTTCTTTGCCGGCGCGCCAGTACATGATGAAACTCATGAACGTGACCAGGATCATGAGGTTGGCCACCGTCATCTTGGCGGACATGACGCCGAAGACGCCCAGCAATGGATGGTGCGTCCCGCCCATCTTCCGCGCCTCTTCCAGGCTTGCAACCAAGGAGTGCGGCGTCATCCAGACCCCGAGACAGAGCAGCAGAATGATCAGCATCGCCATCATCGGCTTCCGGTACTTGACCTCCGAACCGGGGATCCGATGCGTGATCCCGAGCCAGAAGTAATAGTTGGAGCCGAGAAACAGAACACCGATCAACATCGCCTGGAGGATAAACAGCCAGGAGAGGAACCCGCCCATCAGGGTGATGCCCATCTGCTGGTTGTACTGGTAGATTTCTCGCATCAACCAGTAGCCGGCGAAAGGCAGGGGCAGGAGGCCGAACACCCCGATGAAGTTCCCGACGTAGCCCATCCAATCGTAGTGGTCCCGCTCTTCCTCATTTTTGGCCGAGAGGTATCGGATGCCGGCATAGGCGCCGCAGATATACCCGCCCAGCACCACATTCGCGATTAGGCGATGAATGTTGACCGGCCACCAGGTTGGATTCCAAGTGGCGGCCCAGGCCCGCTGGAGGTCCGTGCCTTCAGAAATCACCACCGGGCTCGCTTGGAATGTCGCCCAGGAATTGGGCACGATCATGATGAAGAAGGCAAAGACGTTGAGCAAAAATCCCAAAAACAGGTGCAGTCCCTTCTTGCTGTCCTGCATGGCATCCCAACCGTACCAGTAGAGGTAGAGGGTTGCCGTTTCTACTAAGAATAGCAGGCAGTAGACGATGAAGGACGGGAAAAAGACATCCGCCAGGTAGTTCATCAGCTTCGGATAAAAGCCGATTAGCAGGAACAACAAGATTCCGCCGAAGAGCGCCGTGGTCGCATAGGAGGAGGTCAACAGCTTGGTAAACTCCTTGGCCAGCTTGTCATAGCGCTTCTCGCCGGTCTTCCACCCGACGAGTTCGCACAACCAGGCGAAGATCGGCACACCGAGCACGAAACCGGCCAGCAACAGATGGAGCTGGGCGACAACCCAGACCATGTTCCGGCTGCCCAATCCAGGGATGTCACGGTAGGCAGTAGCCGAGGCGGCGGGCACATCCTGCGCAAAACCCAGCAACGGCATCGCCCCAAGCGCAAGGAACACCAACAACCCGGCGAGCCAGGCTCCTCGTCCTTGCTCGCCTGCAGTGCTGCCAGTCGGATCGTCGCCCTGGTTCATCATGACATTCTCCTCGTCAGACACTGGGGTCAGGGCTTCGCCGGCCCAGGCTTGGCCGGCTTGCCTGGCTCAACCTTGACCTGAGCCGCATCCTTGGCTGGGGCCTTCCCCTTCCCTTTGCTCTTGCTTTGCTCCGCCTCTTCCTTGGCCTTCTGCTCTTCCAAGGCTTGGACTGCCCCCTCTGCCTGCGCCAACAGCTTCTCGCTCTTTTGCAAGACTTCCATCGGCTTGATAGTTGGCGCTGCCCTGACCTCTTCCTTCTTGTACTGCTCATGCGGATGCGGTGTCGTCACCGGCATAAACCCCCAGAATAAGAACACCAGCAACACGCCACTCGCGGCAAAGGCGGTCAGCAGGAGGGGCTGATCGGAGGGCACTCGCATCAAATCCCATTGGCGGATCAGCGCCTGGTACGAAGCATTCGATGGCTGTGCGCCAGTCGCTTGCCGGGCAACGATCTTTCCGAACAGGAACAACCAGCCCAGGACCAAAGCAATGAGCATCATCGTAGCAACCGAGCTCCAAAGAGTCAGCTCGATGCTGATCCGCTCGGCCACCGGCCACGCTTTGATGAGTTCAGTCTCCATGATGTGGCCCGTAACGGCCTTGGACAACGCCTTAGTCTGGCTTTCGATAAAATAAGCCAGGGGGAAGTAGAGAACGTTGAGCAACATCCCCTTCCACCACAGGGCCATGCCGAGCCCCTCGGGCGGCTGCATACGAAGTCGCTCCAAGAAGACCGTTCTGGCACTCAGGCCGACAGCCCAGATGTCGATCGGAACGGAAAGGAGGAGCAGAAAGGCCAGCCCCACGGGTTCCCAAGGATGGAGCCCCGCCGCCAGCAGCAATAGGACCACGACGATTTTAATGGGAATCCCGGTCCACAGGGCCGACCAAGCCACGGCCAAGCCAAGTTTGACAGGCGGCATATTGACTGGCTGTTCCGTCATAGCCAAGAAGCCATTCAAACCAAATGGAATTAGTCCAAAAACTCGCGATTGATGATCGCAGACACCGTGAACATCAAAATGCCGGCCATGACAAGAATCCAGCCAACCAGGGCGACCGGCCGCTTGAAAATGTTCCGTTCCGGACTGCGGTCAATGAAGGGCAGCGCGGCCAACAACGCCATGAATGCGCCGGGAATGGCAATCGCTCCCAAGAATTGCCCGAATTCACCGGAGAAAATCTTCAGTCGCAGGAGTTGGAACAAAAAGAGAAAATACCATTCCGGCTCCGGATGGTACTCGCCTGGATCCGGCGTGGCTTCCTCCAACAATACCACCGGCTCAATGAACGCCAGACTGCAGATGGCGAAGAACACGGCCCCCATGGCTACCATATCCTTCCAGATTTGCCGCGGGAAGAAATAATCCGTCTTGGCTTTCAACTCTTCCACACTGCCCCGGAATGGGCCGGCGGGGCCGGCTTTGCGGAAAAGAAAGATATGGAGTCCGGCCAACCCCATAAGGGTCGCCGGCAGGATCATTACGTGGATCACGAAGAACCGGCTGAGTGTCATCTGGCCGGGGGTAGGACCGCCCTTCAGGAATCGGGCCATGAAGTCTCCCACGATTGGGGTCTTGTCCATGATCTCGACGCCAACGGTCGTGGCCCAGTAGGCCCGCTGATCCCATGGGAGCAGGTAACCGGTGAACCCGAACCCCATCACGATCCCGAACAGGGCCAAGCCGACCAGCCAAATCATTTCACGGGGCTTCTTGTATGCTCCCCACAAGAACACCTGGGACATGTGGGCAAAGACCATCACGACCATCGCGGAAGAGCCCCAGAAATGGTAACTCAACAAGAACCAGCCATAGTCCACTTCGTGAATAATATATTGGGTGCTGGCGTAGGCATGGTCGGCGCTGGGCACATAATAGAACATCAGCAGAATGCCCGTCACGGCTTGCATGATGAAGATAAACAACAGGACCGAGCCGAACACGTAGGCCCAGCGGGACCCGCCCGGGACCGGCTCGTTGAGCATCTTGGCCTGCAGGTGCTTGAGGCCGACACGCTCGTCGACGAAGGCCAGAATTTTTTCGAGTGCTGTTGGTTGCCCGCTCATTAGACGATCCGGACCTGTTCCTTCTTGCCGGCCTTGAACTCCATATCAATCACTTCGATATCCCCGTTGCCGGCCACCCGAATCGGAAGCGTATCGAGCGGGCGCGGCGCCGGCCCATCCAACACTTTCCCGCTGGCATCGTAGATGCTGAGGTGACAAGGGCAGAGAAATACCTGGCCCAGCACCTTGTGGGCACGCCACTTATATCCACACCCCAGGTGCGGGCATTTCCCCGAATAAGCGAGATAGGGAACCGATTGCTTGTTGGTCCAGATCTCCCTGCCCGTGGCATCATGAAAGACCTGATCCTTCCCCTTGTACACTTGCTCCAGCACCGCCGGGGAAGCCCTCAGAACCCAGATGTTCTTATCGATCTCAGCCTCGGGCATGAACGCTTCCTTGAACTTCTTTTTGAACTTGAACTGGACCCCGACGTCTTCCGTCTTGATCTTGTTGGCGCTGCCGATCTTAATCCACTGATTGTCGAAGGGAGCATACATCGGCTTCATCAGATACTTGAGAACCGGAAAGGCGAGGGGAAGCCCGACCAAGGCGCCGATGGCGTGGGTGAAGTTGGTGAAGAAAGTCCGTCGTTTGACGTTACGTTCAAGCTCCGGGAGCGGGATCAGGACCTCGCCCGGCTCGACATGGAGATGGTCTTCGAGATGCGCGATCTCCACCTCATGGATCGTGACATATTCGTCACGCTTCAACAGTGGAAACTGCGTCAAGTCCGTCGAAGCGGCCCGTAGCTGGACAGTGCCATCGGTGACCGCCTGGACTTGAGCCATCGGTACTTGGCGCCCGGGCTCACCGGCACCGTTGCCGACGACAATGTCGCTGACCTCCTTGGTGATCGGGTCTACGATCACCTTGGTCACTTCCCCGACCTCGCGATCGGTGCACTGGACTTTGGACTTCAGCTTAGGCTGCTGCACGTCACTTCTTCTTGATCGGTTTTGGTGTGTTGACCGCCGGGTTCTTCAGCGTGGAGAGGAATGCGACCAGCGCATCGACCTCCTTCTCCTCCATCAGTTCCTTGTATTTGTCCGGCATCTTCTTCTTCTCATACTCTTTCTCGAACCCTTCGGCCATCCAGCTTTGCGGATCCAGCACCTTCTGGCGAAGCTCTTCCGGTTTGAGCAAGCTCCCGATGTTATCGAGCTCAGGCCCGCGTTTTTTTCCGCCCTCGCCGAACAGCTTGTGGCAGTTGTAGCATTCCTGCAGATTCCATTGCTCTTTGCCCAGCGCCACGAGATCCCCCGCCGCTGCCGGCGCTCCCGCTGGCTTCGCCCCGCCGTCCCCGGCCGGAACTTCGGCCGCCGCTCCGCCACCCACAGCCTGGAGTCGCGCCATGATCGTATCCGCTTTTTCGGAGAGCGCCTTGGCACGGGCCAGAAGCTCCTCGGCCTTCCCTTGCTCCGAGGCAGCTCGCTTGGCCTTGAGTAGCTTCTCGATCTTTCCCTTTTCATCCTCAGGATCGTACTGGGGCAGATTCGAGGCCCCCCCGATATAGACGACCGAAAGGACGGCATAAAAAACCACCAGGGCCATGACCGCCTTCACGCCGCCGATCGGCTTCAGCGAGGGCGCGTCCAGCAGGATAAAGACCGCCGCGCCTAGCATGGCGTAACCGAAGAACATCCCCTGGAAGATGGGCGGGAAGTGCAAGGCGATCGCCACCCCCACCAGAATGCCTCCGATGACTATCCCAATAATGCCTTTTTTTACTATGCTCTTGATCAAACTCGGCTGTTCAGCCATGAGCGCCTCGTCCTAATGAGTGCTTCTGCCAATGAACTCACTACTCCGCCCCGGCGGGAACCGGCTTGGATTCGGCTGCATGTCCCTTCTTCGGATCCGCCACCCGCAAGGTAACCACGATGGCAAAGCTCACCACAATATAAAACACCAACGTAATCCCAGTAATCCACCAAGCCGCATAGGACAGGGTCGGCGTGAAGGACTCCGCGGTGAAGTCCGGCAGCAGGTTGTACGTGTGGAAATACTTCCGGAGCAACGACCGCACCGCCCCCATCAAGCCCATCGTCCAGATCGCGCTGAAAGCCAGGAAGATCAACACGAATTGCGAGGCAAAGTCGATCTTACCCCAGACGATCGTCCCCTGTCTGATGGCCCGGTTGTAGAGGATGTAGTTCATGACCGTCACGAAGACCAGCGTAAACGCTGCGCTATTCTTCGCCGGCATCAGCGCCAGGAATCCATAGTCAGAAGGCAGTTCCAGATGCTCGGTTGCCAGCGCCTGGGTGGCTACAAACCCGTGCGGGGTCATCCATATCGCGTTGCCGATCACCACCATCAGAAAGCCGACCTTGATGAACACCCTGGAGGATACGGTAATCCGGCCGAGCGGCGGAATGACTTTACCCAGCACCACCGGCGCAAGCAGCAGCGGCAACAGGACGCCCAGCGACTTGGGGTCAGGCGCCGGGAAGATCGTCCAGGTATAGGTCATCACGAAAGGCAGCGCGATCATTACCAGCATGCTCAACACAGACATCCGTACGCGCTCAACCCCTTCGATGCGCTTCATACTGAGCCAGATATAGTAGTTACTCGCCAGGAAGATCAGCCCGATCATGGCCCCCTGCATCTCGAAGAACATCGAGAGCTGGTCCGCCATCATGTACGGACAGATGGAGGCATCGTAGTCGCAGAGCTCGTAGGCCAGGAGATACCCCATGAACGGCAGGAACAAGAGCGCGCCCACCCCAATCAGATTACCGACGAAGCCCATCCAATCGTAGTAGGAACGCTCCTCGTCGCTCTTGGCACCCATGAACATGTAGGCCGCAATCAGACCGGCGATAAATCCGCCGAAGGTGACGTTGCCGACCAGACGGTGCAGATTCAACGGCATCCAGGAGTAATTAAAAATCTTATCCCACAGCGAAGCCGTCTGGATAAAATCAGCTAACGAGATGCCCTCCACCGCCTTGGACGGTGTGTTCATGAAGGACGTTGGACCGTCGATCACAAACAACGTGATCGTCCCGATCAAGTTCAACAACACACCAAGCGCAATGTGACGCCCCTTCTTCTCACCCTTCCACGAATCCCAGCTGTAGAAATAGAGGTACAGCACGATCGTCTCCCCGATGAACAACAGGGGGTAGATCACCGCAAAGATCAGGAAGAAGTGATTGATGAGCCACGTAGTGAACTGCGGATAGGTCGCCAGCAGGACAAATATAAACAGCCCCCCGGTCAGCGCGGTCATGCTGTACAGGATGACGGTGACCTTGGTGACCTCTTTGGCCAACCGGTCATACCGCGGATCTTGCCGCCGATACCCCAACCATTCCGAGATCACGACAAAGATCGGAGCGCCAAGAATGAATCCGGCAAATAGGATGTGGAGTTGGGCGACGATCCAGACCGCCGTTCGATTTCCGGTATAGGGAAACTCTCCAACCGGTGCATTGGGCACCTGGGCATAGGCAGTTGCCCCCCATACCGTCAGCAGGCCAAGTACAATGAGCAAGCTCCGTTGCCACATTCTCATGGTGTCTCGCCGCCCCCCTCCAGAATCCGTATCCTACTTCCCGCCAGCCGCAGGCGCCGCCGGAGCCGCACCCTTCACATCACCAGCCGGAGCTGCCGCACCACCAACCGCAGGCGCAGGAGTCGCTGCCGGAGCCGTGGCCCCCGCACTGCCCACAGGCACCCAGGCCTTCTTGGCGTCATCCCATTCCTGACCCTTCAACCCCCAGGTCCGTTCGAAAGCCACCAACTTCCAGCGATCCTCCTCAGGCAGCTTGCTCTTCCAGGCCTTCATCTTGGTATTGGGTACGCCTTCGGAAATGCGCCAGAACCAAACCGAGTCGGAATACAACTTCATGCGCTCGGTATTGCGGAAGTCTCGGGCCCCGGCCTTGACCGGTTTCCCGTCCTTTCCGTGGCAACTGGCACAGTTGACGTCAGGATTCTTTGCGCCGATATACAACTGACGCCCCTCTTCCACGATCTTGTCATCAGCCCACCAGCCCGCAGGCATGTGCTTGTCGGCATATTCAGCCGGCGGAGGTGGTGGCGCCACAACGGGCCCCTCCCCTCCTCCTTCACCTCCTCCACATCCGACGAGCCCCAAGCTAACTGTCGACAGCCCGATCATCGTTGCCATTTTCAACCATGCCATCCGATTCATATTCGTCCACCGCTCCTTTCTATTGCTCGCGCCTGCACAAGAACGCCCGATGATCTGACATGAAAAGAACTCAACATATAAAGACGCTTTTCCTCAGGCTGCCCGGCCTGAAGAAAAAGCGCCACCGCCCAGATCGCCTGACCGCATCGCACACCCCGCATGACTGCTGCGAGGCGCGCCAACCTCTTCGCGAACCATTACGATGTGAGCTATTTGCGCTGCCCCTTCCCCCGTTTCTGAGCACGCTGGCGGTTTTTCACAAATCCTATGCCAGCCGCCACTGCCAACGCCGCAAGACCAATCCCCGCTCCATAGTAGACCCAGCGCGAGGTTTCTTCCTGCTGGACTGCACAGCCTGATCCGATATTGACAGTGACCTGCCGTTCATTCTTGACATCTGCCGGATCAAACTGTGCGGTGACTTTTTGCTCCTGCTCCAAGGCGGCCACCAAGATGGGGTCGCCGCGATTATCATTGTGGAGGTGAAGAACCGCCTTGTAATATCCGCGCGAGTCGGTGAAGACCGCCGTTCCGATAGACACTCTCGTGTCCTTCACCATCACTTTGGCCTCAGGAACGGGACGGCCATCACTCCCACAGATATGTCCCTCAACCGTAAACCGGTGATCCACCTCATGCATGGCCTCGGCGATCCCAACGAGATACGTGGTGCCACTGAGCCAGCTCGCCGCAACAGCCAGTGCTATCCGCGCAAATGCCCTGAATCGAACTGCAACGAGCTCGAGCTTCCGATCATTCGAAGCCTGTTTCGCCGCATCCATGTCTAAAAGCCTTGGCGGCGTCTCACGCCTCGAAAATGCACACAAAAACGCGCGCGCGCCTGATTTTAGGCGCGCCATTTCTAGCACAGGCCCTAGGCTTTGTCAACAATGTGAATCCACCGTCTGGTAGCGGTCCGAAAGATATTTGGACGGGTGGAGAAAAGAAGTGGGGCCGGTGTTGAACGCGGGTGGGTTACGCTGAATCCGCTGTCCGTGAAGGAACTGCTTTCACATATCGGAAACCTGCTAAAGATGTCCACGAGCCTTGGCTTCGGCTGCGGCCTGCTCAGCCTCCGTGCGCCGTTGCGACTCTTTTTTCTCAACCCAGGATTCCCAGGACTTCCCCGAGGCCGTGTCCTTGCCGCTGAAGGAGATCGAAACAATGTCGGCATATTCGATCATACGTTCATCCGACTGGCCTTTGGGGAACATCTGCAAAAACGGACGGGAGCCGGTCGGGGTGCGGTTGAAGAGATAACCCTCGATCGTGGCGCCGGAGGCTAACACCAGCGTTATATCGCCTCGATAATCAAACGCCTGCTCTACCGCCTCGGCCAGCTCTTTGGGGTTGGCCGGACGGAAGATCCTTCCCTCGAGACTTTGCGCCTCGGACCCATGCGGCTTGGAGTCAGTCATACTCGACGAAGATCGCGCAGGAATATTCGAGCGGGTTCCTTGAACTATCGGGCATTCGGAAGCAAGGTGGCCTTGACGGTCCGGCCGAATCCGGACCAAGAGCCGAACGTGTCTTCGACAGCCGACGGCTCATATCCGCAGTGAACCATACAGTCGGCACATTTATCGTTCCGGCCTGTGCCATACTGGTCCCACTCCGTATGCTCCAGCAGTTCCTGAAACGTGGTGACATACCCATCCTGAAGCAAATAGCAGGGCTTTTGCCACCCGAAGATGTTATAGGTCGGATTCCCCCAGGGCGTACACTGATAGTCGCGCTTGCCCATCAAGAACTCCAGGAACAATGGAGACTGATTGAAGCGCCACCCGCGCTTCCGCTCGGTGAGGAGCCGGACAAACAAGTCACGCGTCCGGTTTCGTTTGAGGAAGTTTTTCTGATCAGGCGCCTTCTGGTAACTATACCCGGGGGAAATCATCATCCCCTCGACCCCCACCGCCATCATCTCATCGAAGAATCGGCGCACGCGCTCAACGTTGGCGTCATCGAACAAGGTCGTATTGGTCGTCACCCGGAACCCCCGCCTCAAGGCCTCGCGGATCGCCTTGACGGCCACGTCGTACACGCCATCACGACAGACTGCCAGATCATGCTCCTCCTGCAGCCCATCCATGTGAACGCTGAACGTCAAGTACTTAGACGGCTGATATTCGTCCAACTTACGCTCCAACAGGATGGCATTCGTGCAGAGGTAGACGTATTTCTTACGCTCGACAAGGCCACGCACAATCTCGGCCATCTCGGGATGGATCAGGGGCTCCCCACCTGGAATGCTCACCATCGGCGCAGCGCACTCCTCGACCGCCGCCCAACACTGCTCCGGCGTCAATCGCTTGTCCAATACATGATCGGGATACTGGATTTTCCCGCAGCCGGCACAAGCTAAATTGCAGCGAAAGAGCGGCTCGAGCATGAGCACGAGAGGATATCGCTTGACGCCCTTGAGTTTCTGCGCCAGCACGTATGTGGCGACTGTATACATCTGGGACACAGGAACAGCCATACGTTCTCCCTTCGTCCTCTATCTATCCATCCGATGCGGCACAAACCCAGCCGAATCGTACTTGGTCTCGAAGTGCGCTTACCCTAGCATTGCCCAGGCAAGATCGTCAAACCACCACCAGTCTGCATCGGCCTGTCCATTCATGAGATACGCAGAACAGAACCGGCTACGGACTGATGGAGGCGCCGGGCGGGTTCGAACCGCCGCATCGCAGTTTTGCAGACTGCTCCCTTAGCCACTTGGGTACGGCGCCCCGGCTCATCATACCGATCCGTTCTCTGCGCCGCAACGAGGGAACTGGATTGTGTTGCAGACGCTGGGCTCTTGGCGCCTACAGTACAGATAAACAACCTATCGTTTGCTTGGCAACACGGGAATCTCACGCCCCCGGCCCGAAGCCAGCGCTGGTACGGGAGTGGACGGGTGACTCAGGAGGTTCCATTTCGGCCCACCATCTGCCTGATGAGCAGACATCGGCGCCGAGGCGCCACTCCCCGATTCAGCCGCCCTCTCCTTCGCCATAACTTCTACTTCCTGGATCAACGTATCCATGAGTTCTTCCATGGGCACCTTGCGTACCAGCTTGCCTTGTTTGAACAGAATACCTACGCCCTCGCCACCCGCAATGCCGATGTCGGCTTCCTTTCCTTCCCCAATTCCGTTCACCACGCAACCCAGCACCGACACGTTCAACGGCACCGTAATATGCCCAAGCCGCTTTTCCAGTTCGTTAGCCATCCGCACGACGTCGATTTCCACCCGGCCGCAGGTCGGGCAGGCAATCACGTTAATCCCACGATGACGCAGCTCCAGTGATTTCAAAATCTCGAACCCGACCCGCACCTCTTCAACGGGATCGGCAGCCAGCGATACCCGCAAGGTGTCCCCGATCCCTTGCGACAACAACCACCCCAATCCGATCGCGGACTTTACGGCTCCGGTTTGCGCGGTCCCCGCCTCCGTGATGCCGATGTGCAGCGGATGGTTGGACTGCTGGGCAAACAGCCAGTAGGCATCGATAGCCATATGGACATCCGAGGCTTTGAGCGACACCTTCATGTTGGTGAAGCCGACATCTTCGAGCGCGTGCACGGCATTCAATGCCGATTCAGCCAACGCCTCGGCTGTCGGGTAGCCATACTTTTCAAGAAGATACCGCTCCAGAGACCCGCCATTGACTCCTACCCGGATAGGAATACCCCGGTCATTGACAGCCTTGATCACTTCGGCCGTCTTCCACCAGGCGCCGATGTTCCCCGGATTGATGCGCACACAATCCACCACCTCCGCGGCTTTCAACGCTAAGCGGTGATCGAAGTGAATGTCGGCGATGAGCGGGATCGTGATCTGGGCCTTGATCTTGGGCAAGGCCTCGGCGGCATCCATGTCGGGTACTGCGACGCGAACCAGTTCACAGCCAGCTTGTTCCAGTTGGTGAATCTGCTCGACCGTGGCCTTCACGTCCCTGGTACTGGGAATCGTCATCGATTGGACGGAGATCGGCGCATCTCCACCAATCTTGACGTTGCCGACTCTGATCTGCCTGGTCTTGCGCCTGGTGATATGCATGAGTGAAGACCGGACGTTAACGAGAGATCATCCGCTCAGACGCCCTGGCCAGCAAAGCCATGGTGCTTTGATAAATCCCCTCGGCGGTCAACCCATACTTGTCTCGCAAGAGATCTTGGGGCCCTTGCTCGATGTACCAATCAGGCAAACCAAGCACCTTGGTTGGCACCAGGATGCCTTGATCTGACAGGGACTCCAGCACTGCCGACCCGAATCCGCCCATGCGGCACCCTTCCTCGACCGTGACCAAGCAGCGAACGCGCCGCGCCACGTCCCCAAGAAGAGTATCATCCAAAGGCTTGACAAAACGGCCATTGACGACAACGGCCGAAACACCTTCCCGTTCCAACATCCGGGCTGCTTCCATCGCTTGCCAGACGGTGACCCCAATGGCTACGATGGCCACATCGGTTCCATCCCGCAGCAATTCGCCTCTTCCGATAGGCAGTTCGACCGGCTCCGGATCCTTCTTGACCCCCAAACTGGCTCCGCGCGGATACCGGACTGCAGCAGGACCATCGTACTGAATACATGTTTTGACCATGTGTTGCAGTTCGTTCTCGTCCTTCGGCGCCATAACCACCATATTCGGCATATGGCGCAAGTAAGCATAGTCGAAGGCGCCATGGTGGGTCGTACCGTCCTCCGCGACAAGCCCGCCACGGTCGAGACAGAAGGTGACCGGCAGATTCTGGGTGGCCACATCGTGGACAACCTGATCATAAGCCCGCTGCAAGAAAGTCGAATACATGACCACGACGGGCCGCAACCCTTCCGCCGCCAATCCGCCGGCAAAGGTTACCGCATGCTGCTCTGCAATGCCGACATCGTAGATCCGATCCGGAAACTCTTTTTCGAACGCCGTCAGCCCGGTTCCCTCGCACATGGCCGCCGTAATCGCCACGATACGGGAATCTTGTCTTGCCAATCCGGTGAGGGCTTGCATCGCGAACGACGTATAGGATGGCCGAGGCGCTTTCACCGCCGGCTTGCCAGTCTCACGCACAAAGGACGGGCAGGCGTGGAACCACACGGGGTTCTTCATGGCCGGCTCGTACCCAAGCCCCTTTTTCGTGATCACGTGCAGCAATGTGGGCCCCTTCAGTCTCCCGACATTTTCCAGCGTCGCAAATAGATGCTCAAAATTGTGCCCGTCGATTGGGCCCACGTAGCGGAAGCCTAACTCTTCGAATAGCAGCCCCGGCAAAATAATCCCTTTTGCCAACTCCTCTGCTCGATGAACCATCCTCTGCATAGGCTGCCCAATTTGCGGAATCGCCTGAAGCAAATGCTTGGTTTCTTCCTTGATCTTTGTATAGAACTCACCGGTAAAGGTTCGATTGAGGTACGCTGAGATGGCGCCGACATTCTTGGAGATGGACATCTGGTTGTCGTTCAGAATGACGAGGAAATCCTTCCCCAACCCGCCGGCATGGTGGAGCCCCTCCAAGGTCATACCGGCAGTCATCGCGCCATCGCCCACCACGCAAACCACTTTATTCGACTGCCCCAGTTGTTCGCGGGCCGCAACCATCCCGAGCGCAGCCGAAACTCCGGTTCCTGCATGGCCGGCATTGAACGTGTCGTATTCGCTTTCTTCCCGTTTGCAGAACCCGCTCAACCCCCCATACTGCCGCAGCGTGTGGAATCGATCTCTGCGGCCTGTCAGCAGTTTATGGGTATAGGCCTGATTGCTGGTATCCCAAACGATCCTGTCCGTAGGCGTATCCAGCAAGTAGTGGAGCGCGACCGTGAGCTCGACTACCCCAAGATTGGAAGCCAGGTGGCCTCCCACATTTGCTACGGCTGAGATGATCTCCTCTCGGATTTCCTCGCATAGCATCGGAAGCTGCTCCGAGGGCACCTGCTTTAAATCCGATGGACTGTTGATCTGCTGTAACAGAGACATATGAGATTACGCCCTCCTTAGGGTTAGGCTACAAGTATCCGTAATTGGGTACCATGGCCCAAGAATGGAGAGGCCCTCTTGCTTGGCCTTAGGCCGCTCAGGTTTTATCGTGTAGTGTTTCATGGACTTCCCCATAAAGTCAAGCATTTAAGAGAGTCTGGCAAGGATGGGATGGAATCATTCAAGAGCCAAACTTATACGTCATAACCGTGGACAAGGTAAAATCAGCGGCGGAGCCGCGGATAAAATCGAGGTTCTCGATTCCATAGACCTGCCAGAGCAAATTCTCGCGCAGACGATAATTAAATCCAACGGTCAGCTCGGTCACTCCGTCATCGAGTACCGGAGTGCCCGTACTATGAAACGGGCTGGAATAATAGTCAAAGTGCCCCACGAACGAGAGATTTTGAGACCAGAGATATTCAGCCGCGACAATGGCGGACATAGATGGTTGCACTGTCAGCCCTGCGACGGACCCGGTCGGGAAAAGCCCGTTTAGATTGCCGTACAGAATCCAGTGGGCCGCCACTCTTTTCTCAAGAGCCACCCCGACCCCCACATCCGGGTGGCCGCTCCCGAATACCCGGGATGCATCCCCTGTAGGTACCTTCAAGGCTACTCGCAAAGAAACCGCAGGCTTGCTCTCGCTTTCCTGCAGAAACTGATACTTCCCGAAAAAAGTCGTATCGCCGAAGCCCATCTCCCCATCTCCGCTATTGAAGAGGGTCCGCCCATCCCGTCTAACATTAAAAGCGAAACTGGTGGCCTGCAGAGATTTCCGAGCCGGTGACAGACCGCTGGTCATCCGTTCGACGGAAGTGATCGCGCCTTCGAGAATGCCCCGATACCGATAATAGGAGGGCACCTCCACCGCAACTTCCAACCGATCAGTGAGCCCATAGCGGAGAAAGAGTCCGGAACGGACGGTTTCCAACTTCATCTGCACATTGGTCCGCGGAGTGTGATCGTCAAACACGGTGGCCGTATCGGCCAATTCGATACGAAGATCCAGCGCACCTTTTTTGATGACAGCGGCACGATCGCCAGGCATGCCCAGAAACAGCAACTGAATCGGCTGGAAGTTGCGCACCGGAAAGGGGCCAGCTCCCTCCCATTCCCTTTCTACGCCCCAGGCCGTAGTCGGACCAGCCATGAACGAGACTAGGACCAGCCATGCAACGCCCTTGAGCCCCCATCGTATCACGGCCGGCCGCCGTCGCAAATAGTCCACCGCAGCACATTCCACCTAACTCTCGTTGCGGCCCCACGACACCCTCTCGTGCCGTCGTTCTCTCGCGCTACTCCCGCCGGGATGGTCCGAACTTGGTCGGGATCAGCAGAGCAGAGGAGCAAACAATATAGAAACTTCAAAGAGAACAGGCCCGGAGTCGGGTGCAAGGACACCAGGGCGGCCCTCGAGGGGGTATTATCCCTAAGGCGCGGGAAGCTTCTCAGACTTCTTTCGCAAGGTTTCAACCAGCTCGGGGTAGCCACCAGGCGAACTGATGATTTTCGTGAACTGGCCCCGGTAATTGTTCACCAGGCTGATTCCATCCACGACCACGTCATAGACCCGCCAATCTCCGGCTTTGGTCATAAGCCGGTAGTCCAATGGGATCTCGGCCTTGCCTGAAATGACTTTGGTCCGGACCTCTGCATAGCCCTCTTGATTCCGCTCATTGACGTACTGCACCGGTTCTCCGGAGTAACTCTCAATCTTATCTGAATAAGTGCGGGAGAGGAGCGATTGGAACAGGCCCACGAACTCCTGCTTCTGGCCGTCATTCAACTTAGGCCACTGGGCCGCCAATGACCGCTTGGCCATTTCTTCGTAACTGAAGCGCTCACCAATGACTTTTTCGAGCAGCTTCCGACGTTCCTCGCGCCGATCCGGCTTCTTCAGATCCTTGTCTTCCAGCAGACGGATGACTTCGTTGATAGTCCCCTTGATCGCTTCGGTGGCTGCCCCTCCAGCCCATGCCGACGCACTTCCGGCAAAGAGGCTGAGCGCGATGACCATCAGGCCCATTCCGCCCCGCAGTAGAATCGCTCGCGCCCATCGCACGTTCAGGCTGCACATCCCGGACCGGCCTCCATTCCAATGCGTCATATCCACACCCTCTTCGTTTTGCCTGCTCGTCATTGCCGTTACTTCACCTTGCCATGGATGTATTGGCTGACCAACTCCTCCAGATCCAGCCCTGCTTCCGTATCCCTGATTCTCCCGCCTGCCCGAAGCGGATCTCCCCCGCCACCCGGCGACAGCGTGACGAATTTCTCTCCAATGATCCCGCGGGTCTTGATCGAAGCGAAGGTGTCACTGTAGAGTCTCACATCGTCCTGGATTGCCATGGTCACCACCGCTTGGTCGTCCTTCAGGGCGATCGCCTTGATCCGCCCGACTTCCACGCCGGCAATCTCCACCGTCGCGCCCGGCTTCAAGCCCGTCGTGGACGTGAACCCCGCCTCCACTTCGTAGAGGTGGCCGCCGATCACCTCCAGCTTGCCGAGCTTGATCGAAAGATAGCCCAAGCAGGCAATGCCCGCCAGCACGAAAACCCCGACGACGAGTTCCAGCTTGGTGTTCTCCATTCTTACCCCTCACGAACGGCGTGGACCAATGCCACGGTCCCGCCTACGGAAATAAACTCGAGAATGCCCGGATCCGTAGTCTGCTGGAACTCTTGCGAGGGAGCCATCGCCGCGATCTTGCCTTCCTTCAGCATGGCCACCCAATCGGAAATGGCAAAGATCTCAGGGATCTCGTGACTGACCATCACCGCGGTGAACCCAAACGTCTTGTGCATCGCCACGATGAGATCGTGGATCGTTTTGGCCATGAGCGGATCCAGCCCCGTCGTCGGTTCGTCAATCAGGAGAATTTCCGGTTCCATCACCAAAGCCCGAGCCAACCCCGCACGCTTTTTCATGCCCCCGCTCAACTCCGCAGGAAACTTATGCCCCATACCGGTCAAGCCGACCTGATCGAGCTTTTCTCCAACGCGACGCTTCACGTCCGACTCCGACAACCCGAGTTTCTCGCGCAAGGGAAACGCGACGTTATCAAAGACGGTTAACGAGTCGAACAACGCCGCCCCCTGAAACAACATGGCGAATCGTTTGCGCGCGTCGTTGAGCGCCGTCCCCTTTAGTTTGGAAATTTCAACGTCGTCCACCCAGACTTCCCCTCGATCAGGCTTGAACAACCCGATCATGTGCTTGAGCAGAACGCTTTTCCCTTCCCCGCTTCGTCCAATGATGGTGGTGAGCTTGCCCGGAGGGATTTCCAGATCCACGCCCCGAAGGACCGGCTGCCCGCCCAACGTCTTCTCAACCCCAACAAGTTTAATCATAGCGAATTACTCTCGGCTGTCGATTATCAGCGGTCAGCGCGGAGGGTTCTGCACACTGACGCCCCCGTTGACATCGTTACAGCAAAACGGAGGTCAGAAAATAATCCCAGACGAGAATCAGAACCGAGGTCAAGACCACCGCCTCCGTGGTCGCCGTGCCCAAACCCTCCGCGCTCATCCTCGTGTAGTAGCCTTTGTAACAACAGACCCAGCTCACGATCAACCCGAAACTGATGGATTTCAGAATCCCCCCGTACACGTCCTTCCACTCTACGGCCGACTCGATGGAGCTCCAGTAGGACCCGGCATTGACCCCCAGCAGTTCAACCCCGACCAGATAGCCCCCATAAATCCCGACCACATCGAAGATCGCGACGAGCAGGGGCACCCCGATCAGACCGGCTACCAATTTAGGCGAGACCAGATACTGCAAGGGATTGATGGCCATCGTGTCCAGTGCGTCGATCTGCTCCGTGATCCGCATGATGCCGATCTCGGCGGTCATGGCCGACCCGGCACGAGCGGTCACCATCAGCGCGGCCAACACCGGCCCCAGTTCCCGGATCATACTCAAGGCCACGGCGGAGCCGAGCGCCGCTTCTGCTCCGAACTTCCGCAGCGAGTAATAGCCCTGCAAACCCAACACCATGCCCGTGAAGGCAGCCGTCAAGACAACCACGAATGACGACTTGAAACCGATGAAATGCAGTTGTTTGAGGATTTGGAAGGGTCGCAGGGGCGGCCTTGTGAACCATGCAATAGTCGCGACAAGAAACAGGAGCATCCGCCCCATTTCCCCGAGCAGAAAGAGGGTCGTGTGGCCAAGACGGGTAACCATCGCGATCACCATGACTGCTCCTGAGGGGATTTCATCCTCTCCTCCTCGGCCTTGCTACCGTATGTCATTCAGAAAAGCTTCCATGAACCGGGTCAGTTGAACCGCAGCCACATGGCTCTGCCGACGAAGACGCAGCATACCCGAGAGGCATGCTGGTCGGCGTGCCACCTGCCACAGGCCCTGAGGCCAGGTCTTCTGCGTCAGAAAGAGATTGAAGTCAAGCGGGAGATCCTCGTCCAGCAAATCCGACACCGTACGCGCCACGAGGAAGGGAATCCCCTGTTCCTTCGCCATTGCGCCAAGCGCCGCGCTCTCCATATCAAGACCCACCGCTCCAGTGCCGGCCGCCACCTGCTGTTTCTCTTCAGCCGCCCAGAGAACATGCGATACGGACGCAAACCGCCCAGCCTGAACCACCACGCCAACCCGACGCGCAGACTCCAGCGCCGCAGCCTGCAATTCGACCGAGCACGGAACGCGCACGCCCAGCCCGACAGAACAGATTCCTGCCGGCCAAGGACTCACGTCCGTGCCGATGAGGAGATCGCCGATCTGGGAGGAAGTCAGAGCGCAGGCGAAGCCGGAAGAAACCGCAAGGTCCAGGGAGCAACTGGCAAGCGCTTCACGGGAGACTGCACTGGCTTTCACGGGCCCCATGCCTGTTCGGAACACTGAGACACGGAAAGCCCCGCAACGCCCAATCACACAAGGAACGCCGCCGACGCGTGCCCTCTCCTCAATCAGAATCGCCCGGCTGACTGCCTCTTGCTCCCATCGCGTGGCCGTAAAAATGCCGACCCGCTTCAAGAGCCCCGCTGCCTCACGAGCAACAACCAGCGGCGCGGTGCATCCCGATGCTCAGCCCTCTGCACGGAAGCGTCCCGTCTCGCGAGCGATCCGACGCAACTCGTCCGCCCTCGTCTGGCCATGGGCCCGCAGGTTCCGATACATGGCCAGAGCCCAGAGCGGGAAATACTGACAGTACCAATGGTAGCGGAGGTAGAAGACGCGCGGAAATCCCGTTCCGGTGTGGCGAACCTCCTCCCACGACCCATCTTCACGCTGGTGGCGCAGCAGGTAGTGCACGCCCCGCACGACCGTGATGGAATTCGTCACACCGGCGGAGAGCAGGGCGAGCAGCGCCCACGCCGTCTGCGAGGGGGTGCTGACACCGCGGCCAGCCATGTCACGATCCGCATAAGACAAGCAGGACTCGCCCCACCCGCCGTCCGGATTCTGCTTGGACTCCAGCCATGCCACGGCGCGCTCGACATAAGGTGCCGACATATCCTCGCCAATCGTGCGTAACCCCGCCAAGACCGACCAGGTCCCGTAAATGTAGTTGACGCCCCACCGCCCAAACCAGCTTCCGTCCGGTTCTTGTTCATGCCGCAGATAATTCAGCGCACGAACAGCCGCCGGATGGGTGCGGTCATAGCCCAACGCGCCCAGCATCTCCAAGCAGCGCCCGGCCAAGTCCGCCGTACTGGGATCCAACAAGGCCCGGTGGTCCGCAAACGGAATCAAATTAAACACCATCCGATTGTTATCCTTGTCGTATGCGCCCCACCCGCCATCCGACCCTTGCATCGCCATGACCCAGCGGTACCCACGGGCCATAGCCTGCCGCTGGGCCTCCCGGTCGGCCATACGCACCTTGGCCAACCCCATCAACACCACGGCCGAGTCATCCACATCGGGGTACAGCTCATTCTCAAATTGGAAGTACCATCCGCCCGGCTCCGCGTCCGGCGCCGAGACTTTCCAATCCCCGACGGTCGTCGTCTGGCGGGACAAGAGCCACGTCGCCGCCTTGGTCAGCGCCTGGTGATCCTGGGGCAATCCCGCCTCGGCCAAGACATTGAGCAGAAGCGCCGTGTCCCAAATCGGAGAATGACAGGGCTGCAGATGTAGCGTCTCCGCCCCGCCCTTCCCCTCGGGCACGACATCGTAAATTTCGAGCGCCTCGATTTCGCCGAACGCCTTGACGACCAAGGGATGATCCACTCCATACCCCAGGCACCGCAACGCCACCACCGAGTTGGCCATGGCCGGATAAATGGCCCCCAGCCCTCCGGCGCCTTTCATGTGATCGAGCATCCATTCGGCCGCCTTTGCCACCGCCTTATCGCGCAACGACCTGATAGGCATCCGATCATAGACCTTCAGCGCTCGATCGACGGTCACGAAAAAGTTGCGCCAGGTAAACCAAGCCGCGTCTCTCTTGAGCGGCGGCTCATGACGAAAGCGCACCTGTTCACGCGGCTGCAGAAACAGCTCATCAATGCCCTGCTCTTTCGGGATCCGGCAGACCGGCCGGTGCGAAAAGATGATCAAGAGCGGAATCAGAACCGCTCGGGACCAGTATGAAACGGCATAGAGGCTGAAATAGAAGCGTTTCGGCAGCAGCATGATCTCGGGAGGCATACTGGGAATGCCGCGCCAGTCATACTGATCGAACAGCGCCAGTGTAATCTTGGTAAAGACATTGGCCGCGACGACTCCGCCCATCCCAAGGATGGCCTCGCGGCCGCGGACCATGCACGGTTCATCGGCCGACACGCCGGAGAGCTTCAGCGCGAAGTAAGCCTTGACGGACGCGCTGATCTCGGGCGGCCCTCCGTAGTATATCGGCCAGCCTCCTTCCGGCAGTTGCATCGTGCGCAAATAGAGCACGGCTTTCCGTTCGCGATCGGGGTCGACCAAATTCAGGAAACGGCGGAGCATCAGGTACTCGGACGTCAGTGTCGTATCCGCCTCAAGTTCCGCCACCCAATACCCTTCCCGGGGATGCTGCCGCCCAAGAAGCCAGGCTTGGCTCCGTCGCATGGCTTCATCAATGGCTTCGGACTGACCATGGGCAGGCCCGGCGGCCCGGCGGGGCTGCTCAGGCGCAGCAGAGGGGTATAGATTATGGGACACCAGGCGAAGGACCGGTCCCAATCTGGTCCGCGCTCCGGCTTTGAGGCGGTCAGGGACGGAGGCAAACAGACTATCGGACAGACGTGTAATCAAACTCCGAATGAGTTTCATACCTGTACGCCGTTCACCAAATGATGGAGAAAGGAAGCGAGGAAAGAGGCTCCTGCTCGGCAGAGACCCAGCGATATCGGTTTGTAAAACTATTTCTCATAGGGGTGATTTATAGCAAACCCAAGGGAGACTGTCAAGCAACCTGAGGCTTTTCAAGGACTTGAACCGAAGCCTTTCAGCTAGGCCGGCTGGAGATCCGCCAATCGCACCGAAACCAGCTTAGACACACCCGCCTCCTCCATGGTGACCCCGAAGAGAGAATCGGCCACGGCCATGGTGCGTTTATTATGGGTGATCACCAGGAACTGGGCCGCCTCGGACAGCTCGCGGAGCACGCCCGTGAAGCGCCCGATATTTTCTTCGTCCAGCGGGGCGTCGATCTCGTCCAGGATGCAGAAAGGCGTCGGCCGGATCAGGAAGCTGGCGAAAATCAGCGCCATAGCAGTCAACGTCTTCTCCCCGCCGGAGAGCATGGTGATACTCTTGAGCCGTTTGCCGGGCGGCTGCGCCGCAATGTCCACTCCCGGCTCCGAGCGTGTACCCGTTTCGCCCTCTTCGCCAGCCTCCGGCTCCACCAGCACCAATTCGGCGCGCCCGCCCGGAAAAAAACGCGTAAACACTTCGCCGAACTTCTGCTGAAGCTCGGCGAACGTTTCCAAAAACATCTGTTTCGTCGTACGATTGATCCGGTTGATGATTTCTTTCAGCGCCCCGATCGACTGGGCCAAGTCTTCCTCCTGCGCGGTGAGGAATTTGTGCCGCTCCTCCAATTCGCGATGCTCTTCAATGGCCGCCAAGTTGATCGGACCCATCCGGTCGAGCCGGTCGCGAATCTTCTGCAGCTTGTCGTGCAACTCCTGGGCGGCGACCGCATCGGCATCCCGAATCGGCTCTTGCCCTTCCAACGCCAGCACCGGTTCCGGAGGCGGCTCCTGCGCCAAAGCCGTTTCGACCGAGAGCTGGTAGGTCCCAGTCAAGGTTCCCTCCAAAGCCGCCAACTGAGTTTTGAGCTCGGCCCGCCGGACCTCGAGAACCGTTCGGGCCTCGCGACTTGCCGCCAAGGCGGCGCGCACCACGTCGAGCGCTGCCTCCAGGCTCCGAGCCCGTTCTGCCTCCTGGACCTGGATTTCTTGCGCGCGCATCAGGTCCTGACGAACGCAAGCCGCCTGCTCCTCATGCTCCTGGCACAGGGCCTCTTGCTGCCGGCGCACCTCCTGGCTCCGCTGCCAGGACTCCGACAAGGCCGCGACCTGCTGCTCCAGGCTCGTAATCCGGGCCGTCCGCTCCTGGTCCTCCCCGGCAAGCCTGGCCAAGTCTGTCTCGCAATGGCCATGCAGCGAACGGCTCGCCGCGACCGCCAGACGAGCTTCCAACATCCGCTGCTGAAAGGCCTGGCTTTCTTCATCCAGGCGTCGGCGGGCGTGACTCCGTTCCTCGAGACCAGCCTCCTGCGCGGCTTTCCGCTCGCTCAATTGCGTCAGTCGCGTCCGGATCGCCTGAAGCTCCGTCTCAACGGTGCTCCGCTCCTGCTCTTCCGTCAGGCGCTCGGAGGACAGGGTATCCAGGCGCCGGGCCAGCTCCGCCATGGTGCGCGAAAAAATCGCTTCATCCTTCTGTGCCGCGAGCACCACCATCTCCGCCTCGCGGATCGCGGCCTGTAACCGCTCCCCCGTTTCCTGGCAAGCCAGCCGGTCGGCATCGAGCCGCGCCCGTTCGGCGCGTGATTCGTCCAGCTTGCCGGACAGGTCGCGGCCCTTCGCTTCCAGCTCTTCGATTTCCCGCCGCCACTGAAGCAGCCCTCCCGCCTCCTCGGCCAAGCCGCCGGTGAGTATCCCGGCCGGATCGAGGACATCTCCCTGCAACGTCACCAGGGTCGGGCCATCGGGCGCAGACCAGAGCCCCTGCTCCCAGAGACCCACCGCCACGTCAAGGGACTCGACGATCACGACGGAATCGAACAGGCAGGCCAAGGCATGTCCGGATTCTCCTGTCGTGCGCAGGAGATCTTTCGCCAAGCCCCTGATCCCGGGCTTGGCCTGCAGGTTCGCCCACCAGGCGGAGGCCGCAGCGTCCGTCTGGGCATGCCACCGGGGCACCATGGGCACAAAGGCTCCGCGCCCCATCCCCTTCTGTTTCAACAGCGCCACCGCCTCGCGCGCCGAGGCGGGCCCCTCAACCAACCAGCCCCGCACCCGCTCACCCAGCACCGCTTCAACCGCACGCTCAAGCCCGGACGGCACGACCAACCATTCGGCCACCGCCTCGCGCAAGCCTTGACAGGCCACCCGGAGCGACGTCGCCTCTTCCCCGTCGCGCCCATAGCCCATTCCCTCGCGCACCACAGCTTGCAGCGCGCGAAGCCGTGAGCGGACCGAGGCCAATTCTTCTTGATGCTGACCGATGCGCTGCTCCGTTTCACGGAGGGCCTGTTCAATCTGCGCCGCCGCCTGCACTGACGTCTGTCGCTCACCCTGCCGAGCCTGCAAGTCCCCTGCGCTCTGCTCGCGGCGGCAGGCGACGGCCTCGCACTGTCCCTTCGCGCTCCGCCACTGCTCTTCGACGTCGGTCTGTTCCTGGGCCAGGCGATCCGCGCGACGCAGGGCCTCCTCAAGGCGGCGCTGCATATCCGCCAGCCCATTCTCCTCACGGGTGACCTGCACCATCAGATCGAGGCTCGCCCGCCTGGCCTGCTCTTCTTCGTCCACCGCCGCCGCCCGGCGCATCGACAGTTCGGCACCGGCCGCCTCAAGTTGCGCGAGGGCCTGGGTTCCGACCGCGACCTCCCGGTCGAGTTCCGCCAGCTTGGCTTGCAGCCCACCCATCGTCAGAGCGGCCTGTTCCCGGTCACGGCTCAAGCGGGTCAAGTCGGCTTCCGCCTGCATCCGCTGCTGCTCGAATTGTCCGAGCTTGGCCCGCTCCACTTCGGCCGTAGTCAGGGCTTGGGACTTGAGCCGCTCCAGCCGCTCCAGTTCCTCACGGGTGCGCGCAATGGACTGGTCCGATTCCGTGATCCTCAATCTGAGCGATTCCAGTTCCGCGTGAAGCCTGGCTTGCTCGGCCGCGTGACCGGATTCCGTGGCTTCCATCGCCGCCAGCTCTCCGTCGCAGACGGCCTGCCCGGCCAGGCGGGCCCGGTAATCCCAGACCAGCAGCCGCACTTCCAGGACTTTCGCCTCCTGCTGCAAATTCTGAAAGGCACGGGCCTGGCGCGCTTGACGCTCCAGGGAGCCCAGTTGCCGATGCACTTCGGCGATGATATCGCGCACCCGCAGCAGACTCTGATGGGTCGAGTCCAGTTTGCGGAGCGCCTCGGCCTTCTGTTTCTTATACCGGACGATCCCGGCGGTTTCTTCGATCAGCTCGCGACGATCTTGCGGAGAGGCGTTCAGGATTTGTTCGATGCGCCCCTGTTCGATGACCGTGTGGCCCTTGCTTCCCGCCCTGGTGTCCAGGAACAAACTGCGGACATCTTTGAGCCGGCAGAGGATTTTATTGATCAAGTACTCGCTATCTCCGTTGCGATAGAGCCGACGCGTGACCATGACTTCATGCAACTCTCCCATCTGAGCCGGCAAGCCCGGGATCCCTTGCAGTTGCTGCTCCGACAGGCCGCTCATCACCAACGAGACCTCGACCATCCCCAGCGGCTTGCGCGCCTCGGTTCCGTTGAAGATGACGTCTTCCATCCGCTCGCTTCGGAGCGTCTTGGTGCTCTGCTCTCCCAGAACCCAGAGGATCGCATCCACGACATTGCTTTTCCCCGACCCATTGGGGCCGACCACCGCAGTCATGCCGGGGGGAAACTCGATCTTGGCTTCGGCGAACGACTTAAACCCTGTGAGCTCCAAGGATTTAAGATGCATGCTCCTCCTCACCAATAGGTCCGGTACGAAATTACCACCAACACTACAGACAGTGGTCGACCTTGTAGCACAGAGAGCTTGGAAAAGCAAAGAAAAACACAGGATGCAGGGGTAGATAAGCGATACCCCCCAAGCGGTGGGGGAGGACAGGGACCCGTGGGATCAGCGCGAGAGGAAGATGAGAGGAAGAATTAGACAGAAGCCTGCGAAACGGATTTAATCGTGACCAGTTCCTTTGGCAAGGAAAACTCCACGTCTTCCTCGATCACCGTCAATTCCTCGACTTCCGAAGCCCCGAAGCGTTTGAGGTACTCCACCACATCGGCTACCAAGACCTCCGGAGCCGAGGCCCCGGCGGAAATGCCCACGGCACGGGCGCTCTTGACCCAGTCGGGATTAATATCCGCAGAGGAGTCGATCAGATAGGACGGGATGCCGCACCGCTCGGCCAGCTCACGGAGCCGATTCGAGTTGGAGCTGTTCGGCGAGCCGATCACCAAGATCACATCCACCAAACCGGACAACTCTTTCACCGCATTCTGTCGGTTCTGGGTGGCATAGCAAATGTCTTCCTGATGAGGCCCCTTGATCCCGGGGAAGCGCCGATTCAAGGCCTCGACAATGTCGCGGCATTCATCGACGCTGAGCGTCGTCTGCGTTACGTAGGAGAGATGGTGGTGATTCTCCACCTGCAACGCTTCGACGTCCTTGACGGAGGACACCAGATGAAACTTGTCAGGAATTTGTCCCAAGGTCCCGATGACTTCCGGATGCCCTGCATGGCCGATCAGGATCAATTCATACCCCTGCGTGTAATCCCGGTTCACTTCGTTGTGGACCTTGATGACCAGCGGACACGTTGCATCGATCACCTTCAGATTGCGACGCGTAGCTTCGGACCAGACATCCTTCGCCACCCCGTGGGCGCTGAAAATCACGATGGCTCCGTCCGGCACCTCGTTGAGCTCCTCCACAAACACCGCCCCCTTCTCGCGCAGGGAATTGACCACGTGGCGGCTATGGACGATTTCGTGCCGGACGTAGATCGGCGCGCCGTAGGTCTTGAGCGACAACTCCACGATATCGATCGCCCGGTCCACCCCGGCACAGAAGCCTCGGGGATTCGCCAAATATATCTTCATATTCTTATACACTCCAAGCCATCAGCTATCAGCCATCTGCTCATTTCTAAAACAGATGACACCTTACGGCAGAAGAGGCCTTGGCGTCAACTGATTTGGCCCCTCCGCCCGCGCTCACGCCGTTTCATTGGCTTGTCAACACAGACGCAGCGCAGGGTCGGCGATGGCAACGACCGTGCGCTGCCTCCTCTTTCTTTGTATCATGGGCCTCGGCTGGAGCGGATGCGCGCGAAGCGACGTCGTCAACAGCCCCCATCTCTACTGCTTTCCTCTTCCTCTGTGTCAAGGACCTCGGAGGGACCGTCCTCTCCCAAGCCGAGGCCTGGTTTCCTTCCCTCTCCTTGACTCTTTTCCCCCGTCCCTTTAGGCTGTTTTCTCGATGGCGGCCCCAGTCGGCAAAAAAATACTGATTGTCGAGGACGAACAAGACATCCAGTCTCTCGTCCGCCTCTACCTGGAGAAAGAGGGCTACCGGACCTGCACGGCCATGACGGGGCCAGACGGGCTCAAGCTCGTCAAGACCGAGCGTCCCGACTTGGTCATCCTGGACTTGATGCTGGCCGGGATGGAGGGGCTGGAGGTCTGCAAACGGATCCGGGCCGACCCGGACACGGCCCTCCTACCGGTTATCATGCTCACCGCCAAAACCGAAGAATCGGACGTGGTCATCGGGCTCGAACTCGGCGCGGACGATTACATCACCAAACCGTTCAGCCCCAAAGCGCTGGTCGCCCACGTCAAGGCCCTGTTCCGCAGGCTGGAGCGCAAGCCGGACGACTCGCCACGCCTCCAATACGGAGCCCTGGCCATGGATCTCGCACGTCATGAAGTGACGGTCGCCGACCGGGACATTCCGCTCACGGCAAAGGAGTTCGGATTGCTCGAACACCTGCTCCGACACCCGGGGCGAGTCTTGACCCGCGACGTGCTGCTGAACGCCGTCTGGGGCTACAACTATTATGGCACAACGCGCACGGTGGACGTGCATGTCCGGCGGCTCAAGCAGAAGATCCCGCTGCTCGACGAAGCGATCGTGTCGGTCAAGTCGCTGGGGTACAAACTCAAAGAACCGTGATGGACCAGATGGGCCGGGTGGTATGTGCCGATCGCTAGAGGCCGGGATCAACCGCCTCGTGCCCGCACCGATTGCGCATCGCTGATCGCGCATCACTAAACGTATGTCGTTCTCGATCCGGTGGAAAGTCACCCTCGGCACACTGCTTGCCATCATGTTGGGACTGGTGGTAGCGGGAGGCTTGGCATTTCGCTCCATCGAACAACTGGAGCTGGCCCGCGCGGAAGAGGCGCTGGCCGCTCGCACAGGGCTCGCCGCGCTCGCCCTGCAGCCCCTCCTGGACCGTTCGCCTCCTCCGTTGGATCGCCTGCAAACCCAGGCGCGTGAACTCGGGCTCCAGGCCAATGCCAGAGTGACGGTGATCGACCAGGACGGCCTGGTCCTCGCGGACAGCGCCTTGTCGGATGATGCGATCCCGGCGCTCGCCAACCACCGGATGCGCCCCGAAATCGCCAGCGCACTCGCCACCGGACGCGGCACGGACATCCGGCAAAGCGACACCACCGGTCAGCGATTGTTTTACCTGGCCATGCGGGTCATCCCCCCGGGCACCCACGCCATCAGCATCGTGCGGCTCGCCATGCCCCTGACGACCCTGGAAAGCCGGATTCGCGATTTACAACAAGCCCTGGGTATTGCATTCGGTGTGGCGTTCGCCGTCTCCGTACTCCTGAGCTTCTTCATCGCCAGGGGATTGACGAGACCCCTGTCGGAGATCGCGGTGGTCGCCCGACAGTTGGCCGGCGGCTCCTTCGAGCGACGCATCCCGGCCGCGTCGAACGACGAGGTGGGCGTCCTCGCGACGACCCTCAATCAGATGGCGGACCAACTCGACCACGACATCACCGCCCTGCGGCGGCTGGAAACGGTTCGCAAAGACTTCGTCGCGAACGTCTCGCATGAACTGCGCACGCCACTCACCTCCATCAAAGGCTACGTCGAAGCCCTGTTGGACGGCGCGAAAGACCATCCGGAAGAAGCGACGCGATTTCTGCAGATCATCCTCAAGCAAAGCGACCGGCTGAACCTGATCCTGGAAGACCTGCTGCAACTCTCCCAGATCGAGTCCGGCCGTGTCCAATTCAGGCAAGAGCCCGTCGGGTTGCGCAGCGTGGTCGAGCGGACCTTGGCTTCCATCAAGCCGCTGGCCGAGAAAAAAAAGCACACGTTATCCGTGGCCATTCCGCCGGACCTGCCGCCGGTATCAGGCGACGAAGACCGGCTGGTCCAAGTCCTCACCAACCTGCTCGACAACGCCGTGAAGTACACGCCGGAGGGCGGCGCGATTCATGTGACGGCACGCCCCGTCCGCGAGGACGAGACGGTCGAACTGACCGTGGCGGATACCGGGATCGGGATTCCGGACACCGATCGCCCGCGCGTGTTCGAGCGGTTCTATCGGGTGGACAAGGCCCGGTCCCGCGAAATGGGGGGGACCGGCTTAGGCTTGGCGATCGTCAAGCACATCGTCGAAGGGCACGGCGGCCAGGTGTGGGTGGAAAGGAACGACCCGAGCGGCAGCCGGTTCATCATCCGCCTGCCGGCGTTGAAAGATCTGAGGGAAACCGCTCAGCCCAGTCGCGACACGACGGCGTAGATCGTCGCCGCCATCAGCGCGGCCCCCGGGAGCGTAAAGACCCAGGCGTAGAGAATGCGCGCGGTCACCCCCCACCGGACGGCGGACAACCGCTTGACCACCCCGACCCCCATCACGGAAGACGTGATCGTGTGCGTCGTGCTGACCGGCAGGCCGATGTGCGCGGTCACCAGCAGGACCGTAGCCGCCGACGTTTCCGCGGCGAACCCGTGGACCGGCTCCAGCGTCAGAATACGCATGCCGAGCGTCCGGACGATTTTCCATCCCCCGACGGCGGTGCCCAACCCCATCGCCAACGCACAGGCCACGATCACCCAGGTCGGCACCTCGGCGGTCGGAATTTGCCCGGCCGACAGGAGCGCGAGCGTGATGATGCCCATGGCCTTCTGCGCATCGTTGGCGCCGTGGCTGAACGCCATGAAGCCGGCCGACACCATTTGCAGACGGCTGAACAGCCGGGTGGCGAAATTGCGCGGGGTCCGGAAGAACAGTCGGCTGATCACGACCATGATGACCAGTCCGGTCAGGAACCCGAAGAACGGGGACAGGACCATCGCCTCCATGACCGACCGCAAGCCGGCCAGCTTGACCACCGACCAGCCGCCGTGCACCAGGGCGGCTCCGACCAGCCCGCCGATCAAGGCATGGGAGGAACTGGTCGGCAATCCCAGCAGCAGCGTAAAGAGATTCCACACGATCGCGCCCCCCAGCGCGGAGGCCACCATCGCTTGCGTGACGGCGGCAGGATCCACGATCCCGGACCCGACCATCTTGGCCACGGCCGTGGACATGAAGGCGCCGGCCACATTCAGCACGCCCGCCATCAACACCGCGGTGAGCGGGCTCAACACCCTGGTGGATACCACGGTCGCGATCGCGTTGGCGCTGTCGTGCCAGCCGTTCGAGAAGTCGAACAACAGCGCCAGCACCACCACCAGCAACAACATACCGTTCAGATCAAACATGCGCATGCCCCTGGAAGAAGCCGGCAGCCCTCAGCTTCCGAAGACCGCCGAGGAAAAGAGAATGGAGAGTGATGGTATATCCGACGGCTGAAAGCTGATCGCTGACAGCCATTGTTCGTCAGACGTGCTTGAGCGCGATGCGTTCGAGGATGTTGGCCACATCTTCGCAGCGATCCGTCCCTTCCTCGAAATTTTCGTAGATCTCTTTCCACTTGATCACCGCAATCGGATCCCGCTCCTGATCGAACAGCGAGGAAATCGCGTCGCGGGTGATCCGGTCCGCTTCGTTTTCCAGGCTGTTCACCTCCACGCAACACTCGTTCAGATCCGCATGGGATTGCCCCAGACGATCGATACCCGCCCCCACCGCCACCGCCGCCTGGTGAAGGATGCCGGCCAGCTTGACCGCGGTGTCGGTGGGTTTGGCCACCTTGAACACCACGAAGCGGTCCGCGACCGCCTCGACCAGGTCCAGGATGTCGTCCATCGCGCTGGCCAGCCCGTGGATGTCTTCCCGGTCGATCGGCGTGATAAACGTCTGGTTCAGCTTCCGCACAATGTCGTGGGTAATCCCGTCGCCGATGTGCTCGATGTCCTTGATGCGGCGGGCCTGTTCCACCGGATTTTCAAAATGCTCCATCATGTCCTTGAGCAGGCGACTGCCCTCGATCATGTTGTGCGCCGCCTTGCGGAACAGGTCAAAGAACGCCACCTCGCGCGGAATTAAGCTGAACATCGCGTCACCCTCATGAATGCTTTGACGGTTTCGACCCATCTTTGACGGGCGGCGCGGCGATCAGTTCCCGCTTCGCCCGCATAATCGTGTACTCGATCGCCTCTTTCATGTTCTGTTTGACCTTCGGCAGGATGACGTTGTTGAAGATTTCGTCATCCAAGAGCACCGCAGACGTGTGCAGCAACGCCGACTGGACGCCGTACTCAATGCCTTCCTTGATTTCCTGTTTGATGATGCCCGAGCAGAGGACCGTGACGAGGAGCAACGCGGCTCCATACACCAGCGCGCGGGCCGCCGCCTGAACGACACCCTCTTTGAACAATTGCCCGAGAGATTTCTCGTTCACGGTCACCTCCTTATGGTTCTTCCCACCGGACGCAACCCTATCGCTTCGAACGCCTACCAGCGGAGCAACGCGGTCGCCCAGGTGAGACCGCCCCCGACCGCGCCCAACAGCACCGGCTCATGTTCGGCCAGCCGTCCCTCCCGCACCGCCCGGTCCAGGGCGATGGGCAACGACGCGGACGACGTGTTGCCGATATGTTCGATGACCGAGTACATTTTCTCCGGCGGAATGCCCAGCCGTTTCCGCAACATGGCCAGCAGCCGGCCGTTCGCTTGATGGAAGATGACCGGTCCGAGTTCCTCCATCGTCACCCCGAATTCCTTGAGAATCTCGGCCACCGCTTCCGCCAGCCGTTTGACGGCCAGCCGAAAGAGCGGCCCCCCCTGCATCGTGAGCACGTGCTGACGGTCCCGAACCGTCTGCGCCGTCGTCGGCTGTCGGGACCCTCCGGCGGCCATGCGGATCAGCCCATGGCGGGCGCCATCCGCATAGAGCCGCACGCCCAGCAGCCCAGGCCCATGAGGGCCGCCGGTCGAATCCCCAATCACCAGCGCCGCGCCGGCCCCGTCCCCGAACAGCATCGCGGTCGCCACGTCCTGCCTGTCAAGGAAGCGGGACTTGACCTCCGCCGCCACGACGAGACAGCGTTGCGCCTGCCCGCTGCGGACCAACCGGTCGGCCATGGACAAGGCATAGAGAAATCCGGAGCAAGACGCCGCCACATCGAAGGCCGCGGCACGGGCCGCCCCGAGCCGCCGTTGCAACAGGCAGGCGCTCGAGGGAAACACCATGTCCGGCGACGTCGTGGAGAGCACGATCGCATCCACCGACGACGGCGGCATGCCCGCCGCCTCGCAGGCCGCCCGCGCCGCCTGCTCCGCCAGATCCGACGTGGCCTGCCCTGCGTCGGCCCAGTGGCGGAGGCGGATGCCGGTTCGCCGGTAGACCGCCTCGGCGTCCAGCCCCAAGGCCAGGCCCACCTCTGCGTTCGTCACGGCCCTGGCGGGGACATAGGAGCCCGTTCCAACAATACGGCTGCGCAACACGGCTCGACTCCCCCGCAGAACACCTTCGGCCAAACACGATCCCGGTTCTCGCCCAGGTCTCGAGATGCCACCAACCCAAGCCGGCGCGATTATAGGGTGCCGGAGAGAACCCGTCAATTGAACTTCGCCGAATCGGTTGCATTTTCAAACGCAATTTGTTACGGTGACCGGACTTCAGCCTATTTCCACAGGTTTCTGAAAGCACCGAACGATGGGTGTGCGCGTAAAAATACCCCTTCTTGTCTTTGCCCTCGCCATCGGCTTGTCGTTCGGCTGCTCCAGTACCCCCAAGCAGACCGCAACCGGAGGGAAATCCGCCAGCGGCACCGACGAACAGATCTTCATCGGAGATACGGTCGAGAAAAACTACGACCCCAACGTCATCATGAAACGGGCCGAGGCCTTCTTCGACAAAGAGGAGTACGCGGAAGCCCTGGTCGAATACCAGCACTTCCTCGACCTGCACCGGGCCCACACCCTCTCGTCCTACGCCCAATTTAAGATCGGCATGAGCTTCTTCAAGATGTCCAAGTCCATCGATCGCGATCCGGCCCCGCTTACCAAGGCCCAGGACGCCTTCGAGAAGCTGATGAAAGAGTACCCGGGCAGCAAGTACCAGGCCGAGGCGATCGAGAAAATCAAAGCCTGCAACGATCTGCTGGCCCAGACCTATTATTTCGTCGGTCAGTTCTACTATCGGCGCGAGTCGTATCTGGCGGCCGCCTATCGGTTCGAATCCATCGTGAAGAAATTCCCGGAGATGGAGGTGGCCCCCGACGCGCTCTATTATCTGGCGCTCTCCTACAGCGAACTCGGCGCGAACGACTGGGCGCATGACAAGCTGGTCCAGCTGGCGCAACAGTACCCGGCCAACAAGCACCAAAAGGAAAGCCAGACCCTGCTGGCCAAGGTGAATGCGAAACTGCCGCCCGGCACGGCGCTGGCCAAGGCCCAGTCCGCTCCCGCCGCCCCCAATGCGCCAAGCGCCGCAGACCTGAAGCCTGCGACGGTCGTGGCCCAGGCCCCGGCTCCAATTCTCCCGTCCGCGGGGGCAGCCCCATCCGCACCTCCCATCGCCCAGTCCTTGACCGCCGTAAGCACCAAAGCATCGACGCTCACACCGCAAGTCACGCTCTGCCGCATCGGCTCCTGGTGCTGATCTAGATCGCAGTCAGCCATCAGCTCTCAGCAAAAGACAAGCGCCGGTCACGACAGCCGATGGCCGTTTCCTCTTTCCTGCGTCTTCAAGCTGATCGCCGAAGGCTGACAGCCGACAGATGCTTAGTGCAGCGAGAGCGTTTCGCGGAGGAGTTCCCGGAAGGAGGCCTTGACCACGCCCTTGGCCTTTTTGAAGAAGGTCTGGTAGCTTTCTCGCCCCTGCAGGACTTCGTAGTACAGATTGATCACTTCCTGATAGCGATGCATGAGCTGGTGGCACAGGCGCGGAAAGGTGTAGACGATCCGCGCCACCCGCGAGGCCACGCGAAGCTCGGCGTAGATTTCCCGTATCACGTCCGTTTCGTAGTCCAGCAAACTCCGCCGGGAATCATGGAACGTGCCCAGCACGCTGGCCGCCGCAAGCTGGCCTGAGCGGACCGCGTAGTAGATGCCCTCCCCGAACAGGGGATCCACCAGGTGCCCCGCATCTCCCACCAACAAGGCCCGATGCCGGACGAGCCCGTCCGGCACCGACGCACCGCTGACGCTGAACAGGGGCAGGGGATGCCCGTGAGGCTTGGGTACGGCCATATGGGATAAGGCCTTTTCGTCGCGGATGAACCGGTCGAACACGCCCCTGGGGCTCGCGGGCCGGCCCTTGAATTCGGCCACGCCGATGGACAGCCGCTCCTTCTTCGGAAAAATCCAGGCATAGCCTTGCGCCGTCGCGCCGAGGTCGATGAGCACCTTGCCTTCCCCCGGGTAGACTGGCTGCCGCCCGATGCCCATCTCGCTCTCGAGCGTCGGCATCCGGCTCAAACGGCGGTCCGGAAACAACCGCTGCGCCACGACGCTGTTCGCGCCGTCCGCGCCGATCAACACCTTGGTCTTGTACCGCCCCCGATCCGTGATGACTTCCACCCCGTCCGGCAGCTGGAGGAATTGCAGCGCCTGCTCCCCTTCGTGAATTTCGGTCCCGGCGCGGCGCGCCTTCTCGAGCAGCAAGTGATCGAACCGGTCGCGCATGACCATGAAGGCGATGGGCGTGGGAGACTGGATCAGGAAGGGTTCTTCGCCCCGGTAGGTGAACTGGACTCCGTAGACCGTGTGCTCGACGACCGACTTGTACTCCTCGTCCAGAATCTTGTCGATCCGGGAGGAAAGCCCGCCGCCGCAGACTTTGTACCGCGGGTGCGACTGCTTGTCCAGTCCGAGCACGGCCATGCCCGCACGGCTGAGCTCATAGGCGGCCGTGGCGCCGGCCGGTCCCATGCCGACGATCAGCACGTCGTAGGGTTTGCTGTCAGGCAAGGTGGGCATAATCTTCAGCTCCAACAGGGCGATCAAAATGGCCTTCTTTGCACCCGCCCGCCCCACGCGCGCCAAGACGCGCTCCCTCCCGTTGCGAGGCCGCAGGCCACTCTTTCCCCACAAGGCGGCCAGGCTGATCCCCTACACTGCGCGCGTCCAGCGAGCACTTTCTGAAGTGCGCGATGCGCGAGCACGGGGGATTAGCCTGACCGCCCCATCTTTCCATTTTCAGCGCCCTGCTATTGTCCCAGATACCAGCCGATTCCATACCGTTCCAAAAAACTCGTGATCAACGTCAGCGAGTTCGCATAGATCATCACGCCCACCACCACCAGAAACGCCCCGCTGACGAGGGACACGCCCCAAAGATAGGCCCGGACTTGTTTGAAGTAGCCCAGGAACCGGTCCACCCCCAGGGCCGTCGCAAACAGCGGCAGCCCCAGGCCGAGCGAATAGGCCGTGAGCAACGTCACGCCGTCGGTCAAGGCATCGGTCGTGCTGGCGTAGAGCAGGATCGTTCCCAGCACCGGCCCCACGCAAGGCGTCCAGCCGGCGGCAAAGGCCACTCCGATCAGAAACGAGCCCAGGTACCCGGCCGGGCGGCTCTTGAAATGGATCCGTTTCTCGACCTGCAGGAAGCTCAGATTCAGCACGCCCAGCAGGTAGAGGCCGAAGATCACGATCAGGATCCCGCCGAGTTTCCGGATGTGCTCCTGGTACGTGATCAGCGCCTGGCCGATCAGCGTCGCCGAGGCCCCGAACGCAATGAACACACCGGAGAAGCCGGCGATGAAGAGGAGCGAGTTGACCACGATCGCCTTCCGGAACCGCTGCCGTTCGGCCGCATCCGAAAGCTGGTCGAGAGACAGGCCGGTGATGTAGGAGATGTATGAGGGGACGAGCGGCAACACGCAAGGAGAGACAAACGACAGGAGCCCAGCCGAAAAGGCCGCGAGGAGAGAGATGTGTTGAATGGACTCGCCCATGTGTCACATCCGCAAGGTTCAGGGTGCCGCCACCAACTTCTGGATCAGCTGCCGCCCTTCGGGGCTTTGCCAGTCCCGCGCCCCGAAAATCCGATGCGTGATGACGCCCCGGCGGTCCACGAGAAACGTCATCGGCAGGGTCCGCGCCCCGTACGCGACCCCGACGCGAAAATCCGAATCGTGCAGGATCGGGAACGTCAGGCCCATCTCCTCGCTGAACGGCCTGGTCACCGCCGCGCCCTGCTGATCGGTGGACACGGCCAGGATCTCGAAATCCCGCCGTTTGAATTCCCGGTAGAGATCCTCCATCGCCGGCATCTCCACCCGACAGGGACCGCACCAGGTCGCCCAGAAATTGAGCAACACCACGCGCCCGCGATAGTCCGACAGGGTCACGAGACGGCCGCGCAGGTCGTAGAGCTGGAAATTGGGCGCCGGCGCCCCGACACGCACGCCGCTCCGCTCCTGAACCGGCTCCGCGCCAGTCGCCGGGCCCGGCGTTGCCTCGCATTGGCCGGCTGCGGCCATCGCCACGGCGAGCCCGAGGAGCGCCCCTGCCATCGAGTTGATCCTGGAGCTCCGCATGACGTCAGGTCGCCGGAACACCGGCCGCTGCGGTCTTTGCCCCGGCCTTCAGCAGGCCGGTGAGCACCTTGAGGTTGTCCAGCACCGTCCAGTCCCTGGGGCCGATGACTTTTTCCCTGAGCACCCCCTCTTGGTCGATGATATAGGTTTCCGGCACCCCCATGAGCTTGTAGCGCTTGTCGGTCTGCCCCCAGGAATCCACCAGCACCGGGAACGTCAGGTTCATACCCTTCACGAACGGCGGGATGTCTTTCTTCGTCGTGACCCGGTCGATGCTCACCGCCAGGATGACCAGGCCGTCCTTCTCGAAGTTCTTATAGAGGACTTCCATGGAGGGCATTTCTTCTCGGCAGGGCTTGCACCAGGTGGCCCAGAAATTCAAAAAGACCACCTTCCCGCGATAGTCCGACAAACGGACCGGCTTCTCGTCCAGCCCGGGCAGCTCGAAGTCCGGCGCCACCTTCCCCACCGTCAGCGGCTCGTACTTGGCGCTCTGCATCCAGACGACACCGAAGGCCAGCACCAGGATGGCGATGGCCGCCACGCCGATGAGCAGGCGCGACGCCGTCCTCGGTTGCGCCTGTGTTGCCTGATTAGTCAGTGATTCTTCAGCCATGGATTGTACTCAAGAGCATATAGCCGATGGCTGATGGCAGGAACCAGCCATCCACTCTGTCCGCCGATTTTCTGATCTGGCCATAAGCTATCAGCGATACGCTATCAGCTCTGCTTCCGTTACGCGTAGGCGTGCAATCCCGACAAGAGAAAATTCACGCCCCAGAAACAAAAGATCACCATCAGGAAGCCGAACACGGCATAGACGGCGGCGCGATGCCCCTCCCAGCCGTGCGTCATCCGCGCATGGATGTAGGCGCCGTAGATCAGCCAGACGATCAGCGACCAGGTCTCCTTCGGGTCCCAGCTCCAGTACCCGCCCCAGGCGTAGTTCGCCCACATGGCGCCCAAAATGATGCCGAAGGCCAGCAGCGGGAACCCGACCATGATGGCCTTGTAGCCCAACTCGTCGATGGTCTCCAAGTCCGGCAGCGCCGCCACGAAGTTCGACCGGCTGCCGCGCCGCTCGGCCCGCTCCTTTACCAGATACATGAGCCCCAAGCCGCCCGCCATGGCGAAGGCGGCGTAGCTGGTGAGCGTGACCGACACGTGGATGTAGATCCAGTAGCTGTTCAGCGCCGGCACCAGCGGCTCGGCCGTCTGGTAGCGGTAGGGCAGCAGCGAGGCGGCGCCCATCGCGATAAACCCGATCCCGACCACGAAGGCGCCGATCGCCTTGATCCGGTACCGAAACTCCAGCAGCACGTAGCCCAGGATGATCGCCCAGGACACATAGGCCATGGCCTCGAACTGGTTGGACCAGGGGGCGAAGGTGCCGGACAGCTGCATCCGCTCGTAGGCGCGGGTGCCGAGCGCCAGCGTGTTCACCACCCAACCGAAGATCGTCACGATCGTGGCGACCTGGCCGATCTGCGTGGCCCAGGGGTTCTCTTCCGACCCGAAGCCGGGATGGCCGGCCGGCGCCAGTTGCATCGCGGGACGCTTGGCGAGCACATAGCCCACGTAGAGCCCCAGGGCCGCCAGGTAGAGCCAGAACGTCATGTCGAATAAAAAGAGCGACCGCAACATATATCCTCCTCAGGCTATCGGCTATCAGCCATGAGCTATCAGCTCTGTATCGTCTTGATCTTCTCCGTCAGCTTCTTGAACTCCTTCTGAAAATCGATCTGGCTCTTGTGGGTGCTGCCGCCGATGTGGACCGTCACCCCTCCCTCGCGGGGAATCACCTTCGCCCAGAGCCGCCGGTGGTAGATGAAAGAGGAGAGGGTGATGCCGACGACGATCATCGTCGAGCCGATCCAGACGATGTTCACGCCCGGGTCCTTGGTGATCTGCAGGCCCGTGAACTTCTTCGGTTGATATCCCACCAGCTCGAACCGGTACTTGCTGTCCTTGATGTCGAACAGGTCCGGGTAGTTGTAGAAGATCCAGGGCGTGGCCTGGACGGTGACGGCCTTCGGAGTGGGCTGTTCGGTGATGGCCAACTTGATCGCCGGATTCGCATGTTCGACGGTTTTGGAGAAGACCTTCTTCTCGGACGAATTAAACCCGAAGTCCGCCACGAAATCCGTCACCGCCAGCTTCAGCCCCAGATTGTCCACGCGCTTTTCTTTGTTCCATTCCAAGTCCACGGTGCCGACGACCTTGTCCGTGTCCTTGTCCTTGATGTTCAGGCGCGCCACCTCCACCCGGTCCCAGGCGTCGCCGTAGCTGGACTGGTAGAACCAGATGCCCTTGTAGACCAGGGGATCGTTGACCGAGATGGTCTTGGTAAGTTGCTCCTTGCCCCCCTCCAGCACCGTCAGCGTGCTGTTGTAGGACTTGACCGAACCGTTCGGATGGTAGTCGATCCAAAACTTGTCCACCTTCAGGTCGAAGTTCCCTTTGGGGATGTGATAGGTCTGCCCTTCCAGACAGACGCCGAACTCCTGGAACCCCCAATAGCTGCCGATCAGGCCGCCCAGCACGATCACAGTCGCGCTCAGGTGCGCCATGTGCGCGCCCACGCGCCCCATGACCCCCTTCGTGCCGTAGAGCGTCGCCTCGTTCGCGTCGTTCTTTGCCAGGACGCGGTAGCCCTTCTCCGCCAACATCTGCACGATCCCTTCGGCGACCCCTTCCTTGGAGCCGGCGACGGGAATCTCGGCCTGGTGCTTCATCCCCTTGATGAAGGGCAGGGCCACGTTCACCTTGTCCTGCTGCATGGACCGCCAGACGGCGGGAAAGCGCTTGTGGAAACAGGTCAGGGAATTGATGCAGAGCAGACCGAGGAGGCCGGTGAACCACCAGGTATGATAGACGTCCGTAAAGCCCAGGCGCAGAAACCAGCGGTAGGCTTCCTCCCCGTATTCCTTGATATAGACCTCGGGCCGCTCGTTCTGCTGGATGACCGTACCGATGGTGGCCATCATGGCCAGCACCAGGAACAGGAACATCGCCAGCTTGATCGAGGCGAACAGCTCGACCAGCTCTGCCGACAACTCGTTCCACCCCAGACCAGGGCTGGACTTGCGGGCGGGCCCCTCAACGACGACGGGTTGATCCCCGTTCATGAATCCCTCGATGGCTATCGCGGCTGCGTCACGGGCGTGAAGATGATTGTACCATCACTCGGGCTGTGGGCGCATGCTCAATCGGCACGAAACCGCACGGATTTCCAGGCACCGGAGGGACGCTGGCGGGACGGCCTCTGCCTCCCGAAGACTCAGGAAAACTCCCGAACTTTGCGCCAAGCCCGCGAAAGGCAGGCTATCTTACAAGCCGCTTTCGAAGCCTGTCAAGCAAGCGACCGGCGCGTCCCGACCGGCCGCCGCTGCCGGCCCGCACGCCTTTCTCATTGACATTGTTGAGCTTCTGAGTTACAAATCATGGCTTCGAGCCGAGGGATTCGTGACCATTGCCCCTGCCCGCAGCCTGCTGCGCGTGGCCCCGAGCCCGTCACAGTAGTTCGCGAGCACATCCATATCACCACAGCACGAGGGAGCGAATGAGCCGACACAACTATTTGTTCACGTCCGAATCGGTCACGGAAGGCCATCCGGACAAGATCGCCGATCAGATTTCCGACGGCATCCTGGATGCCATCATTGCGAAGGACAAGCATTGCCGGGTCGCCTGCGAGACGATCCTGACCACCGGCATCGCCTTCGTGGCCGGCGAAATCTCCACCAAGGCCTACGTCGAGATCCCGGACATCATCCGGGACGTCATCAAGGACGTCGGCTACACGGACGCCACGTGGGGATTCGACTACCACACCTGCTCGGTGCTGACCTCGATCCACCAGCAGTCCGGCGACATCGCCATGGGCGTGGACACGGGCGGCGCCGGCGACCAGGGCCTCATGTTCGGCTACGCCTCCAACGAGACGACCGAGCTGATGCCCATGCCCATCGTCCTGGCCCACAAGCTCACCCGCCGCCTGGCGGAAGTGCGGAAGAAGAACATCCTTCCCTGGGTCCGGCCGGACGGCAAATCGCAGGTCACCATCGAGTACCGGGACGGCAAGCCGGTTCGGATCGACACGATCGTCGTCTCCACCCAGCACAGCCCGGACGTCACCAGCAAGCAGATCGAGCGGGACGTCATCGAAAAAGTCATCAAGCCGGTCATGCCCAAGCGGATCTTCGATCCGGTCAGCGTGAAGTTCTACATCAACCCGACCGGCCGTTTCGTGACCGGCGGCCCCATGGGCGACACGGGGCTCACCGGCCGCAAGATCATCGTGGACACCTACGGCGGCGTGGGCAGCCACGGAGGCGGGGCGTTTTCCGGCAAGGACCCGAGCAAGGTGGACCGGTCGGCCTCCTACATGGCCCGGTACATCGCCAAGAACATCGTGGCGGCGGGGCTGGCCGACAAGTGCGAAGTGCAGCTGGCCTATGCGATCGGCGTGGCCGATCCCGTGTCCATCCTGATCCACGGCAAGGACACGGAGAAAGTGTCCCTGGACCTCATCGACAAGCTGGTGCGCCGGCACTTCCCGATGACGCCGCGCGGTATCATCGAGCACCTGAAGCTGCGGCGGCCCATCTACAGACAGACGGCGGCCTACGGCCACTTCGGCCGGAACGAACCGGGCTTCACCTGGGAGAAGACCGACAAGGCCAGGATCCTGCGGAAGGAAGCGGGCCTCTAAGCCGACTACCGACCGCGCGCATACCGCGCAATCGCCTGAGGGGGACGGGTTCTCCAATCCGTCCCCCTTTTGCTGAGACCAACTCGACGTCACCGGCTTCAGCTCTTGCTATAAGCCATTAGCCATCAGCTCTTCGCAACAGGAGGAAACGTGGATTACGACGTGAAAGACATCAACCTGGCGGACCAGGGTAAACTCAAGATCGAATGGGCCGAGGCCACCATGCCCGTGCTCCGGCTGATCAAGAAGCGGTTCCAGAAGGAAAAGCCGCTCAAGGGCATGCGGGTCACCGCCTGCCTGCACGTGACGACGGAGACGGCCAACCTGGCCATCACGCTCAAGGCCGGCGGCGCGGACGTGCGCCTCTGCGCCTCCAATCCGCTCAGCACGCAGGACGACGTGGCGGCGGCGCTGGTCAAGCACGAGGGCGTCCCGACCTTCGCGATCAAGGGCGAGGACAACAAGACCTACTACAAGCACATCGAGTCCGCCGTCGAGCACCGGCCGCAGGTCACGATGGACGACGGGGCCGACGTGGTCTCGCTCATCCACAGCAAGCGCAAGGACCTGCTCAAGTACGTCATCGGCGGCACGGAGGAGACCACCACCGGCGTCATCCGCCTCCGCTCCATGGCCAACCGCAAAGTCCTCAAGTTCCCGGTCATCTCGGTGAACGACGCCGAGACCAAGCACCTCTTCGACAACCGCTACGGCACGGGCCAGTCCACCATCGACGGCATCATCCGCGGGACGAACCGTCTGGTCTGTGGCTCGGTCTTCGTCGTGGCCGGCTACGGCTGGTGCGGGCGCGGCGTGGCGATGCGGGCCAAGGGCCTGGGCGCGGACGTGGTCGTGACCGAAGTGGATTCGGTCAAGGCCCTGGAAGCGGTCATGGATGGGTTCCGGGTCATGCCGATGAGCGACGCGGCCAAGATCGGCGACTTCTTCGTCACCGTCACCGGCAACCTGAAGGTCATCCGCGGGGAGCATTTCGCGGCCATGAAGGACGGGGCCATCGTGAGCAACTCGGGCCACTTCAACGTGGAGCTGGACATCCCGGCGCTGGAACGGATGAGCAAGAAGCGGCTGATGGTCCGGCCGGGGGTCGAGCAGTTCACGCTCAGGAACGGCCGGCGCGTGAGCCTGCTGGGCGAAGGACGGCTGGTGAATCTGGCGCTGGCGGAAGGCCACCCGTCGAGCGTGATGGACATGAGCTTCGCGAACCAGGCGCTGGGCGCGGAGTACATCGTGAAGAACCACAAGATGCTGGAGAAGCAGGTGTATCCGGTGCCGGCGGTCATCGATAAAGAAATCGCAAGGCTGAAGCTGGTGGGCATGGGCATCAACGTGGATAAGCTGACCAAAGAGCAAGAGAAGTACCTGGCCAGTTGGGAGATGGGCACGTAAACAGCTAATCGAGCCTGTCGAAACTTGAAGGGCCGCTGAGTCACAAGCTCAGCGGCCCTTTTAATTTGCGGGTCGCAACCTTTTCCCGGCAGGAACTTCACATGCACTCCATAAGGATTAGCGAACGTCGGTGGCTAGAACGCCGCTGCCGGATAATGAGCTAAGAGAGAAGCGGGTGACGAAGGGCGAGCCCCTCGGGCGATCCGATAATGCGTTGATGCCCTCTTGCTACTGAAGCCCTACCGTTGGCCCTGCGCCTTATCGGATTATAAGAACGGCGCAGGGCACCTCTACCGCTTCCAATGTCTCGTTCCCGCTATCGGCAAGCCCTCGCGGCTCATCCCTTCCACCCCCAGCGCCAGAAAAAGAAAGAAAGGGCGGGCGTTCCCTCCGGCGCCTCGCACGAACGGAACGCCCGAGCCGCTTCGCTCCACGCGGATAATCGTATACAACCGATTATCTTCTACTTATCCACTTTTAGTAGAAAAAGGCCGCCGCTTGAGGTGATTGTGCTGGTTGCAGCCATTTCGCGTTGACACAGTTCCTAATAAGAAGTAGCCTGCTCTCGATTTCTAATTTAGGTATCCTCCATGAAATCTGACCGCCAACTTCGCGCACAAAGCCTTGCAAAAAGATTCAAGGAAACTGGGCGTAAACCCGTAGTGCTCGAATTTGCAGGCGTACCTAAGGCCGGCAAGACGACAACCCTAGGCCAAATTCAAGCGTTCCTAAAAAGATGTGGCTTCCGAGTGTCTGTTGTTGTCGAGAGGGCCTCTGTTTGCCCGATCCGCGATAAAAAGCACGCGAACTTCAATATCTGGACTACGTGCACTACCCTCTCCAAACTTCTTGAAAATACACAGAGCCCACCACGTCCCGATGATCCTGATGTTCTTATTCTTGATCGAGGTCTTTTCGACTCTCTCTGTTGGCTCACTATGATGGTGAGGCTCTCTCGACTCCGTCGTGAGGACCTGCGTGCAATAAATAGTTTCTTGCGTCTTGATGAATGGAAAAAAAAGATCTCCGCAGTCTTCGTGATGGTAGCTTCTCCAAAAGATTCGCTCATGCGCGAGAGAGGGTATCTGCCTGTCACAGGTGCTGCGGGGTCTATCATGAACCCGGAAGTGCTAGACCAGGTGCTAAAAACTACCCGAGATATGGCCAAGCGCCTGCAGAGCGAGTTTCGCATTAATATCATCGACACATCTTCAAAGAAGTTGCGTGATAACGCACAAGCGACTGCAGAACACGTCGCCGATATCGCACTTGACGTTATTGAAGAACAATTGCGTGAAGATATTCTTTGCATCCCTAAAGTAAAGATTGCGTCAGCCTTTAGCCGTAAAGTGTGCCTCAAAACTCTAGAGACATCCAAAGTGCTCAAATGCTTTCAGGAGTTTGGGCGCTTCCAACCGCGCGAAGAGGTCGAGAAGGATGCCAATTTAGTGCAGGCCATTCCCGTGGTGATCGTACGAAATCGGACAGGCGACATACTGCAACTTCGAAGGCGAGAAGCAAGCTACACCAATCCGCTCCACGAGAAATTAGTAATATGGGCTGGAGGCCATGTTCGCAGCGAGGATGGTACTAGCAAAGAAGCGATTCTCAGATGCGCCGTGCGAGAAATTCAGGAAGAATTGTGCTTGAGCATTGAACCAGACAAACTGAAGCTCCTGGGGAGCGTATATGTGAGAAAAGGCGAGCGCACGTCCAAGCACGCGGCCATTGTCTATGAGTGGAGAGCCGATACTGACGATGTGGCTGTTGCATTAAGTAACGCAGAGTTTTTCGAACGCCGAGGCAACTCACTCAGTGGTCGTTTTGTTAGCGTTAATAACCTTGTTCGGGATATCTCAGGGGGCAAGGTTGAGGAGGTGTGGTCACAGGAAATTGTCCGCGAATTCATCGTTTCAGATCCTAGCGCATTTCCTCTCCGATTGTTTGAATGACAAAAATGAGAGAGGCAAGGGGACGGGAGTCTTTTCTTGAGACACACACCTCTGACAACCCCGCCCCTTCTTCAGGCTTTGCTTTGGCCAGAAGCACAACCACTGCCAAGAGAAATCGCTTAGGACCTACCTTGCTTGATTTAATAGAAAGGCCTACCCTAGCGGTCAACCGCTGAGAGACATACCCCTATTCCCACCATTGCAAGAGTGGAGCTTTAGATGATTCTTCCAAATTACGAATTCTTTGGCTGGACGATACAAGACCCCATACATGGTGGAATAACTTTTGGTCCTATTGAAAAAGCAATAATTGACCACCCGCTGTTTCAGCGCCTTCACGGCCTTAGGCAAAACTCCCTCCTATACCTAGTTTTTCCATCAGCAAACCACACAAGGTTTGACCATAGCCTAGGAGTAATGAGCCTGTCGGGAAAACTATTTGAGCACATTATTAGGAACCAAGATAAAATCCTCGAAGCTGGCAACTCTCGCAAAACTTATCAAGATCCTTTTCGTTTAGATGATCCCCTAATCAAGCAATCGATACAGCAGTTAAGAAGCGACCACTATTTTAAGGTCGCACTTCTGGCGTCAGCACTATTTCATGATATTGGGCATGGCCCACTTAGCCACCTCTTTGACAGATTCTTCCCTTCTGTCGAAGAGGTACTTCGCTGGACAGACATACCTGGATACAAACATATCCACGCACGGCTCAGCCTTGAAACAAAATCGACCACATCAATCTCTCACGAAATAATGTCATGCATAGTTGCCGCCAAAGTTCTCTCTGATATTGATCCAACCCTTAGGCACCATGGCATTTCCACAGAACGGATGATCCTGGACATTTGCGCAATTATAGATGATCGAATACCGCCCTCTGACTACTTTCAAGCCACTACCTATAAAACGCACTCCTTGCTGCACGAGATTATATCGAGTGATCTTGACGCAGACAGGATGGATTACCTCTTAAGAGACTCACGTATGTGCGGCGTCAACTACGGCTTGTATGATCCTGATAGAATTCTAAAGTCCATGTGCACCTACGCCCTTTCAGACACCGGGGAACTTCACCTAGCCGTACGAAATAGCGGCTTGGGCGCATTGGAAGATCTGCTACTTTCACGTTATCAAATGCATGGTCAAATCTATTGCCACAAGACAAACAGAGCATGTAACGCCATGCTTGAAAAGATTCGCGGCCGCCTCGTTAGTGCAAAGTGGTCTTGGTATGATGGATGCCATTCTCTAGATGCACTACTGGCGACTTTCGCTGGGTTCAATGACCATAAATTTGTAGATCTGCTGCAGCAGGAAACAGCTGATCACGGCGCAGGAAAGGTGAAAGAAATCGCACACAAACTGTTTACGGAGCGTAAGCTCTTTAAACGCGCCTATGAGGACCGTGGCAGTACTAATGCTCCATCCCCATCAACGGCAAAAGAAGCAGAAACGCGGTGGAGGGATTTTCAGGGACGTCTCCAAGCAAAAGGAATTCGTTTCACCGAAGATGTATTCCCAAACAAAGGGCCTAAACTACACAAGCCAAACTACTATTTGAAGGTACTAAAGAAACATCCCTCTCTCGGGCATTATATGGTCCACGAGCTTAAGGACGTTTCTTCCGTAGCTCACTACCTGCCCGAGCTAGAAATCACCTATCGGGTTTACTGCAAAGAGCCTTACGTGAAAGAGGCCAAGGCCTTGCTTTTATAAACAAAGAATATTGCTAGAGAAGCACCGGGGCAGGAATTACGTTCGTTAAGTCCTGACGGCCCGACGAGGGCGGAGGATCGGACCGCCCCCGCTCCCCGATTCGTTCTGTTCCGAACCTCTGGCCATACGCTATCAGCTATAAGCTCTTCTCTTTCAGCCATTTGCCATATGCCATCAGCCATAGGCTCTTATCTTTCGGCCATCGGCCATACGCTCTTCGCAGGGCCGACGCCCCGTCCACCCCTGCGCAACTGCTGAACCCCACCGCTTGCAGGGCCTCGCTGGTTCCGCTCTATTCCCGCCACTGACAACGCACCCTCACCGGTTCTTCTGTTCGCGCGCAATGGCGCGGCCCGGCTTGCAGCCTACCGCCTGGTGTTCGCGCCGCTCGGCTTCGCCCAGGGGATAGACTGTCACTCCGGCCACTCCTCGCCGGCTGTCCAGACGGACGCTCCACACGCCGTCGCGAACCTTCCCTTCGAAATGGGTCTTGTGCGAACCCCGCCTTCGCCGCAGGCTGAGCCCGTCTGCCTCGACCTGGACCGGAGCCCTGGCCGGCAGCACATGGTCCAGCGCGTCTTGGAGCAGGAGCGGGAAATGCTCGGGCCGCAGCGGCCTGAGTCCGGCTGTCGCACGCGCGATGACTGGCAGGGGGCCGGCCCTGCGCAGGCGGCGGGGGTAAGGGTCGTAGTAGTACACGGCCCGGCTGAGGCCCCGGCGGACGAAATAGGGTATATCCAGATGTTCCAACTGCCTCACCTCGGAAGGCCGCAGCCTGGGCCTGCCCCCGGGGCGTGCCGGGCCCGCGAGCCTCGGCCGCAGCTCGTCCCAATAGACGCGCGTGGCACGGACGATATGGCGTAGGTAGCAGTTCCGCGAGCCGCGGCGAAGCAATGCCCGGAAGGCATCATGGTGCCGCGAGATGAGGTCGCAGCCGGACAGCAGGCCGGACAAGAAGTCCGCGAGATACGGGCGATATCCGATCCGGTTCCGGCCGTCGAAGACCAGGGAGGCATAGACCTCCGGGACGCCGCGCTGAATCCTCTGCAGGCGCCAGGACCCACGGACGAGATAGAAACCCCACTGATCGGCTTCGCGGCCGCAGGGCTGGCACTCGTATTCGAAGCCCGCGTGGAGGTGACTCTGCGCGCCCTGTCTGATTGAAGCGCGGAGCAACAAGGTGGACTCCAGATCATCGAGCTCGACCCCGAAGAATTCCGCATCCACCGGATGGTAGCGTAAGACCCCGTCATGGCCGAGGCCGACCACCAGGTTATCCTGGTGCAGGTCTGCAATCCCGGCCCAGTGAGCGAACGCGGCCAGAAGACCGGCGTCCCGCCAGAGTCTGCGCGCCGCGGGCCCTGTGACGCGGATCGCCCGGACCTGAAACGGCCCGCGCCGCATGGGTCGAAGGTGGGGAGCGGCGTCCACCCAGCCGATGTATCCGTAGTGCCGCCCAAATCGCCCCGAGCCGCGGCGGACATCGAGCAGGGGCAGACGTTCCGGCCGCCCCTCTCGGGCCAGGAATTGATTGGCCAGTTCGGCCAGGGAATCGCCACCCTTGCCAAAGAGGAGCCCCTCGGCCTCCACAGACCGAGCCTTGTACACGAATGCCGGACCGTCCCGCAGGACAACGCGCACCGTGTGCTGGCCCTCACGGTGAGGGTCTCCGGGCAGGACCTCGATATCACGGACCCGGGCCGGGCCCCCGAGGTCCGTCTTAAGCCGCCTCAGCAGGAGGTCCAGCGCCCGCAGGTGTTTGCGCACAAGCAACCGGGCCACAGGGCCTGACCGCGCCTCATGGCCCAGGACCGATACTCCATACACGGCGCGCAGGCAGACTCCATGCACACGGCCATTTTCAGGCCGGAGCAGCCTATACCATTCCCCATGCCGGGATGCGAACTCCTCCAGACGGGAAAACGCCTCGCGCCAAGGGGCTGCCGCGGGAAGCAGGAAGGCGTTCTCCACCACCGGCCGACCGAGGCGACCGCCCGGATAGCCGAGGATGGCGCTGCTGCCGCGCCGGCGCTCGACGATCGGCGGCAACAGACGGCCCGCGGCCAGGTCCCCCCGCTCCAGGGCCCTGCGCACCGAAGATAGGACCATGGCCGCAGTGCGTCTGTTCACACAAGCCTGTAGAACAACGGTGTCTCGGGGCGAGCCAGTCGAAGGAAGAAAAAACCGATGCCGGCATCGCCGAGGAAAAACCCTGGTGCCGGCCAGGACCCTGCCTGCCAGGGAAACGAGAGCCCGGCCCTGTCCGGCAAGGCTCTGGGCAGGATCTTATCTTGGGCCAGGCTCAGCGCCTTGTCCCGCCATCCGAATTCCAGAAGCATGTCCAGGTTTCCGGCCAAGCCATGGCAGTAGCATAAGGGCGCGAGCCGGCTGTTGCGGACGGAATCCAGCGTGGCGAAGGCGCGCTGGCGGGCCCGTTTGAGCCAGGAGTGACTCTTGAGGATCTCGGCCCCGGCCATCTCGAAGAGGAGTATCCCGGGGGAGCCATGGCACCAGTGGCGGATCACACGCGGGTCATCCGGTTTATAGATGGTGTCGAGTCTTGCGCCGCGGCGGACCGAATGGCGGGTTACCAGCCGAAGACACACCCGAGCCCCGTTCAGGAAGCGTTCATCGCCGCTTTCCGCGTAAAGGCGTAGAAAGAATTCCCCGATGCCGGCCGCGCCGTGGCTATAGCCCGTGTAGTGGGAACCGTTGAGCGGCCAGGGCGGCCCGGCTTGCAACAGGGCATCCCCGCGAAGGAGCGCGGCGCGAAGGTACCGGCGCTTCCCGGTCCGTCGGTGCAGGGACAACAGGAAGGTCCCGATTCCGGCGCTTCCATACAGCAGGTCGCAGACCTCCCCGTCCCGAAGCGGAGCCACTCGGTCCCCGATGGCGCGGGCTTGGTCCGCCAGACCCAGGATGAGAAGCGCCTGCCCGATGCCGGACAGCCCCGCCAGCCCCTGCGGTTCCCCGGCCTTGAGCCCACGAGACAATGAGCGCTTCAGCGCGCGCTCCCCCGCTTCCTGGAACCTGCGCTCGCCGGTCGCCCTGCCCAACAACCCCAGAAAAAGACCGACGCCCGCGGAACCTGAGTAAACGTCCCACGGGCGTCGGAGCCGGATTTGATCCCTGCGGTCGCGAATGGGCCAACACAGCCCGGCGCCTTCCCGAACCGCCCGGCGCAGGAGGCTCTCTCCGACCCGGACGGCCCAACACAATGGACCGCCTGAGCGCGCCGGCGGCAGGGATGCCATGATTTAGCCGCTACTGCAGGGAGTGCCCCTTGTGCACTGTCCCTTGCAACTATCGAAGCAGTCGGTGCCCATCGCAGGCAGGCTTTTCTTCATGGAGCTCTTCTTGGTGCGCACCTTGACTTTGACTTCCTTCTTCATTGCCATACTCTCACCTCCCATTGGTTTAGGGATTAGCGACGAGTGCCGGTACAAGTGTACAGCGAATGATCCCCACTCAGTCAATCCATTTTTTCGGCGTCATCGCGCTGATGGCCTCGAGTTGTTAAGAGAGGTGTCGTGGGGCTGAATAGATCGCCCCCAATGGAATGATCTCTTTTGAAGAGATCGCAGTCTCGTGAAGGAAATTGAGGTCGGAGTACATTTCCGCTGAACTCTGACGGCCCGACGAAGGCGACGGATGATCGGATCGCCCCCACCACTGATTCCCGCCGACAAACGACGCCCTGCCCCACCCTCGCACGATCCCGCGCGCATGGGCGTTGACAAGTCCGGCAGGGGGCGTATCATTGGGACTGCACAGGCCTTTCGTTCGGCCCACCCTGAGCAAGGAGGGACGTCATGTCGGTCATGTGTTCGATGCAAGCCTGCAAGGCGCAAGAGGGCCCGTGCGGGCACGAGAAGATGATGGCGGCCGTGGCCCTGCTCCTGATCGCCGGTGGCGCCTACTACTTCTTCCTCAGCTGACCGACAGGTCGGGGAGGCCTCGTTCAACAACCCCGTCGAGGCCGACGTGTGAAAGAACAGGGGGACGTTCTCCGTTGCTGAGACGCCTCCGTCCGCGCCCGCGCCAACACACAATTAGGGCGTGGCCGTGAAGAACTCCACTCGGCCCGATTCGATGGGCGTTTCCATCTGATAGATCCCGCCGACGACATGGACCTTCTTGTCTTTCAAGAGCGGCCCGAGGTACTTGTCCTCTCTCAACTGGCGCACCACGAGGAGCACGTTGTGCTTGGCGGCCTCGGGCAGCCGCCGATCTTCCGGCAGCTCCCGCACCAATTCAACCGCCGGTCTAATGGCCTTGGTCAGGCTCGCGAGGTTGCCCGGCGGCGTGACATTGTTGAACACTTCTTTGATCGCGGCCTTGATGGCCCCGCAATCCTGATGCCCCAGCACGACGATCAGCCGAACGGGAGGCTTGAGGCCGGTGATGCTGTACTCCAGGCTCCCGAGAACCTGGTCGGTCACCGTATGGCCGGCGCCTCGGACAATGAACAAATCGTTTAAGCCCTGATCGAATACGACTTCGGGCGGGACCCGTGGATCGGAACAGCAGAGCACCGAGGCAAACGGCTGTTCGCCGGTCACCACCGCATTGCGGCGTTCCAGGTTCCAGTCATGCGGCATCAGCTTGGCTTCCATGAAACGCCTGTTTCCATCCATCAAGGCTTGGAGCGCCTTGGCGGGATCGGTGGATTCCTCGGTCCTGAAGGGCGGGCCCGAACTACAGGACGTCAGACTCGAGCTCAGGGCGACCCCCAAGGCCGTGAGAGAGGCTCGATAGAGAAACTCACGGCGGGACGACTCATGGCGATCACTCATAGGAACCTCCTTGCTGTCAGGACCGGCCGCCTACTGCCAGGGCAGGAAGCGCCCCCACGTCTGGCGACAACATGTCTAGAGCCGGAAATACCGTGACTAATATACCGATTGAGAGGAGGAATATCTATCGGCTGGCGATAGTGGGAAGTAGCCGGTGTCAGGAACCATTTCTGCCGAAGACTGACGGCCCGCCGATGGCGGATGATCGGATCGCCTCCGCCCCTGACTCCCGCCAACGAACGACGCTTCACGAGAGATAGCCGACGCCCTGCCCCCACCCTCGCGCGGCCGCTGAACTCCACCCCTTGCCCTTGCAGGGTCTCGCTGTTTCTGCTCTAATCCCGCCACTGACAACGCATCCTCGCCGCTTCTTCTCGCGCGCAGCGGCCATGACCATGCCCCATCGCCAATCATCACAGCTTCCCGCCGCCGAGAAGTATGCCCGCCTCGCGCCCGACTACGACACGAAATGGTCATTCTATGTGGAGGCGACGACTCGTGAGACGATAGCGCGGCTCGGCTTGCGGCCCGCCGACCGGGTGCTCGATGTCGGCTGCGGCACCGGAGCGTTGCTCTCCCGTCTCTCGCGCTCGCATCCTTCGGCACAGTTGTCCGGCGTCGATCCTGCGCCGGAGATGCTGGCGGTTGCCCGCCGCAGACTTCCGGCGGCTGTCGATCTTCGGGAGGGGTTGGCCGAGCGTCTGCCTTTCGAGGAGGGGCAGTTCGACGTCGTCGTCTCCTGCAACATGTTCCACTACATTCGGCAGCCCCTCACGGCGCTGCGCGAAATGAACCGGGTCTTGCGTCCGGGAGGCCGCCTTGTCATCACCGACTGGTGCGACGATTACCTGACATGCCGTGCGTGCGACCTGTATCTGCGGCTGTTCAGCCGCGCGCACGTCAAGGTGTACCGCGAGCGGGAGTGCGCGCGCCTGCTGAGAGAGGCCGGTTACGCCCGGGTGGATATCGACCGCTACAAAATCAACTGGCTGTGGGGCTTGATGACGGCCATGGCCACGAAAGGGACATGACGAGAGGCGCTCTCTGCTTCTGCGAGAAACAACGGACATTCAGAATAATGTGAGCCGCACGCCGAGGGCGGCGGGTGATCGGATCGGATTGCCTTAGTCCCTGTGCCCGGCTTCGGTTCGGTCCGAACCTCTGGGACCTAGGCGACCGGCGATACGCTACGCCTCCACCGCTTGGACAGGGGGCCGATCGTCCCGCGGAATCCCCTGGCCGGCGGTTCAGGCTTGCATGGCTTCCAGGGGGTCCCGGCCGGCCGCGGCTCCGGCTTCCGCTCCGAACGGCTCCCGACGAATGACGATGCCGTTGCTTTCTGTGTAGACCAACTCGTCCGTCCCCAGATCGTATTCGGGGATTTCGGGGCTTTCCCACCGTTTGATGAAGTACTGATAAAACATCGTGTACAACCCATGGTCGTTGTGATCGTGCCGGAAGACGTATTCCGGCATCACGTGCACGTCGCAACTCACGTGGTAATGCTGGAGCCAGATGTGATCGCCCAGGATGGCCAGTTTGACATGGGGCGGGTCCGTATAGAGCTTGAGCCGGACCGACTTTTGCGCCGCTTTCAACTGCTTCAGGAACCCGATTGTCCTGCCGACCTGCTCGTGGAAACTCTCGGCGGTAATGTCCGGCTCGAGAATCGCCCGGGCGCGCACCCGCGCGGCCTCGCTGTAGGGGTTGAGCAGCATGATTTTGGCCTCCAGGCAATGTTTGAGCACCTCATGCAGATCCCCCTTGGGGTTCACGAACGTCCGGTCTCCCGTCGACCCGATGACCATGACGTTTCTCGCCAGGCCGTGCCGTTTCTTCAACCTCCTGATTCGCCGCTGCGCGAAGGTCCGGTGCCTCGGGAAAAAATAGGCGAAGCCCGCGTCCGCGGCCATGTCGGCAAGCTTCCGGTCCTCAATGCTGCGGCACAGATAGTTCAGGCATGAAATGAACATGATCGCCACGGCCACTTCCAGCACGATGAGGGCGATCTGATCATGCTCGACAATGGACCAGTACTGGGGAAAATCCGTGGAGAAGAATCCGGCCACATCCGGGAGCGACAGAGCCACGCCGGCGCTCAACGCCAGGACGGCGATATGGTAGACGATGGTTGCGGTTTCCTTGAACATCGCGCTTAAGTTTTTCCAGAATTTGTCCATACCCGCACCTCGATGAATGGCTTGCCGTGACGCGATCGTCTCTTCCCTGCCGGTAAGACCGGACGCCGAGGCCGGCCACGCACGCGCGATCGTGGCGAGAAACCGGCGCGCGAGGATGCCCCATCGTCAGATTTATGGTCTTCGCACTGTTCCGACTCCGAGGCTCTGCGGAGCGTGCTGTGAGAAGACGCACCTGTTCATCCTAGAAACTTAGCAATGCTTGTGCCAATCACACAGGCAACCTGCCTCACTGAACTGATTGAAAGCGTGACAGGTTTTCGACTTCAGAGCGATGACTCAGGACAACGTTGAAGGCAATCGCCTACAACGTTGTGGGCTTCACTACACAGGGCAGGAGGCTCTCATGTACCAAGTGGCAGTGCGTCACCCGTTTGGAGGAACAATCGGTGTCGGAGAGAGAACAGGCGGCAGGCGCGGTTTCCGATGAAGCCCGACGGCCCGCCGACGAACCATGCGTCACGAGAGACGAACGACGACCATCGCGACCCGCTCGTTGCTTGTTTTTTGGGCTTGCCGGGACTACCCTGTTGTGCGTGGACGGACGGTGGTTGAGAAGGAGCCCTCCCCATGGGTCAGACGCACTTTCAAATCGAGCTGGAGCAGGAAGAAGACGGACGCTGGATCGCCGAGGTGACCGATCTGCCTGGTGTCATGGCCTACGGCACGACGCGGCAAGAGGCATCGGCAGCCGCTCAAGATCTAGCTCTTCTTGTCTTGGCCGACTCTCATAAAAACTGAGCGGACTCACGCCAGAAGACCTTTAGAAAGTTCAGAAAACAATGGGGACATTCAGAGTTTTGTGAGACGCCCACCGATGGCGACGGATGTCCCAGGCGATCCGACTTCACGCGGTCCTTTGCTCGTGCGGGGCTGTGTGAGTGCGGCCCTGGCGGTTGCGATAGCGCTGGCCGGCTGCAGTTGGCTCGGGTCGGGCGGGCCATACGGCCCCATCGGCGAATCAGCCGGCACCTTCCCGCTCACGCGGCAAGACCCGTTCCCCTTTGTCGTTGCAACGCCACGACCGCTCTCCATCGGCCTTGCCTGTTCCGGAGGAGGCAGCCGCGCGGCTTATCTCACAGCCGCCATACTGCGCGAGATACAGCGGGCGGAATTGACGCTGCCTCCGGCAGGCAAGGGCGACCATCCCTCGGACCTCCTGAGTCAGATTGACTTCGTATCGGCCGTGTCCGGGGGGGCGCTCTCGGCTGCCTATTTCGTCGCGCATCGCGATGAGCTGCTCGCCCGGCCCCAGGCACAGCCCTGGGACGAGTACCTCGACCGCATGAGGCTGAACTATCGCCGGCGCCAATGGTACTTCCAGGGTTTGCTCAATCCCCTCTCGTGGGGGAGAACACTCTTCACCGACTTCAATCGCGGGAACCTCGCAAGGGAAGACTATGACGACCATCTGTACGATGGCCGGACTCTCGGCGAGCTCCCGCAACGGCCAGTTCTCTACCTCAATGCGTTCGACGTCGGCAATCGGGTCCGATTCGTCTTCTCCAGACATTTCATCGACACGGGCTACTATCAGCCGAAAATGTGGACGAACCAATTGAACGCTCCGCAGGCCATTACCAGCGAGAACGATCTTGTGTTCGCCCGTGTCGACCCGGGAGGCGTGAAGATCGCCGATGCGGTCTATGCGTCGTCCGCGTTCCCCTTCATTTATCCGAACCTCGCCGTGCACCACTTCGGCAACAAGATCGCCTTCCAGGGACAGCGCTTGTTCCTTGCGGACGGCGGATTATCGGACAATTCCGGGCTGCTCACGCTGCTCACCCAAATGAAAATCGAGATCGAGCAGACGCCGTCGACCAATCTTGCCCTCGCCATCTATATCGACGCGTCGATCGACGCCATGGGTACAGGCACGAAATTTCAGCTGCAAGGCATCGAAGAGACCTATGCCTCACGCGATACTTATCTGGGGCAAGGCCGAAACTCCGTGGATGCCGCCATTGACCATCATGAAGACGCGGTCTTTCAGTTTCTAGAATCCAGCGGCGTCATCTTCGACGATCTCATTCCGAACTATAGACTGCGCCTGACGGTGCCACCGTCCGGCGCGCCCGACCCGCGCACGTCCTGGCAGGACCTGATGCTGTCCGGCCAGCTGCGCGTACGCCCCCTCATCATCGGATTGCGGCTACGCCACGTCCATGATGCCTATTACACGATCTGGGCTCGCTACAAGGACCGCTCCGATCCGGGCAAGGCCCGTCTGTTGGAGCTGTTTAGGCAGAGCGGCATTCCAAGCGGACTCGAGGAAGGACAGGAAACGTGGCCCGCGGAGACATACCGGCAGTTGCAGCGGCGTATCAGCGAGATCAAGACCGACTTTGCACTCGACGAAGACGCACAACATACCCTGGATCTGGTTGCGTACCTCTTGGTTCACGGCAAGCTCGTCCCGGCCCTCGCAGAATGGCAGGCGGCTGCCTCAAGCGCGGCAGCGCGGTGAGAGACAAGACCCTGAAAATTAAAAGCGGTCGGAAGTTTTTTCTTGAGACTCCTACCTCTGACGGCCCGCCGATGGCGACTGGCACCCCTTCCCCCGCCCTGCACGCATTCGCCTAGCCTTCGTCGCCGAAACTGTTCAGCGGCCGGACCGGTTGACCCGCCCGAGTTGCCTCCGGCAAAAGGTGCGACGGGACGAATGCCAGGCCTGCGATGGCGGTGGGTACCACGGCGCTGGCGATCACGGCCGCGACCAGGAAAGAGTACTGTTCCTGCGTGACGATGCCGTGGGAAAACCCATAGAGCGCCGAGATGGTGCCGAAGGTCAATCCGGTCGACATCAGCAGCGTGTAGTACCAGCGTTCCTTGCGCTCCTGCCTGAACAGGCCGATCACGGGATAGAGCCCGAAGATTTTCGTCGCCACCTTGCCCCCCAGGAGCGCGAGAAAGACCGCCGGGGCCGTCAGCAAGGCCGGCAAGGAAACGAGCGTCCCCGCCCGAATGAAATAGAACGGGGTGAGGAATCCGATGGTGAGGGTCCGGAGCCGGTAAATCCACTGGACATCTCGCGCGGCGTTGCCGGCCAGCGCCATGCCGACCAAATAGGCCGGCAGCACGGCTTCGCTGCCCGACCACAGGGCCAGCGTGCCCAATCCGAAAAGCACCAGCACCACCCACTTCGTCCTGATGGCGGCCGTACGATGAGCGTACTGCTGCGTGAGCCATCCGGTCACGGCCGGCAGCGACATCAGGACCACGGCGCTGACCGCGACGAACACGAGGGTTTTATAGGTGAAGGGCGCGAACAGCAGGCCGAGCACGATCACCGTGGCCAGGTCGTTGACGAAGCAGGCCCCGAGAACGCCCTTCCCGAACTCCGTCTTGTTGAAGCCGGTTTCGAGCATGACCGCGTAGACCACCGCCATCGAGGTGGTCGAGAGCGCCACCCCGCACAACCAACTCGCATCGGCGCTCCATCCCAGCCCATAGAACGCGAGCGCGGCGCACCCGAAAAACGGCGCAAGAAACCCGACGAGCCCCACGGTATTGACCTCGGCCAATTTGGATCGCAGGACGTTGGGGTCCAGTTCGGCGCCGGCCAGGAAAGTCAGCACGACGGCGCCGGCAGAGGCGAGAAATCGCACCCAGTCGGACTGGGCGCCCAGCACGTCCCCGAGCTCAAGCCACCCGGCAATGTAGGCAAACGCCACGCCGGCGCAGATTTCCACCAATGCGATCGAGAGGCGGAGCCGATTGGCGAGGAGGGCGGAAAGAATGGCAATGGCAAGCCACAGGGACGCGGCAAAAAAGATGTGTTCCATACAGGAGTCCTCCGTTCCGTTGAGGGCACAAAAAAACCGCCTGGCAGCGGTTGTCACGTCATAGGTGACAACTCCCCCGCTCCGATCGTCGGCAGCGTAGGAGTCATCAGCCTGGCCAAGGCGGTTATCCGGGGGACTCCATCCCCTGTGTGCACCCACTATACGGGAACCGGTTCGCCCGATTCAACCACGGTGACAGTTGCCCTCCTTTCCCCCCTCGCGCGCCCGCTGATTCCTTCCTTACTATTTCCTTGATTGTTGCTCCTGGCGAGCCCATCATTTCCGAAACTTGTCACGTCCTACGCGGGAACCACACCAACAAGGAGAGAGTCATGCGCTTGCTGTCCTCGATCACTGCTCGCGTTGTCGCCATGGGACTGCTGTTAGGACTGTATGGCTGTACGATCCCCCCGCTCATGCATCGAGGCGGAATCATGGTGGATAGCTGGGCCGAGGTGAAGGTCGACAACGCCACTGCCGCCGGCATCCTGGCTGCGTTCAACCGTGCGGAGACGGCCCTTCAGGCAGGCCAACTGGACCAGTTAATGGATCTTTATTCTGACGGCTACAGCTATCACGGATTGACGAAACAAGAGCTACGAAAGGTCTGGGACGAACTCCTGCAGCAGCATCGGGAATTCCGAAGCAACCACATTCTCTCCCGCTTTATCACCGTCCCGGGTGAGCCGCAGAGTGTCGAGGTCACCTGTACGGGGAGCCTGTGGGCCCTCTCGAAAGAGACCGGGGAACAGGTGAATATCGACAGCTGGTATGGAGAAACGCACTACATGGTCAATGAAGGCGGAACCTGGCGCGTGCGCGGGCATCGCGGGCGAGCTCCCAAGACCCAGGCTTTTGGAGCAGCCCCTCACCCATTTTTTTAGCCCAACGATGGGGGCAGGCGTTGCTGCCCGCACCGTCCCGTGAAGGGCGAAGAGACCGTGAGGGTTTCATGGAACGGGCCGGAAAAGACGACGCGCGCCCCCCTTGCATAGCGTGACCTTTCTCCGATTCTGCTATAATCCGCCGGAGTTTCAGCCTGTCCGGCGCGAGAGCGCGCCGGCGCACCTGCACAGGAGGTTGGCGATGAAATGGCTCCTGCCGTTCGGTTGCATCATGGCGGCTCTGCTCGCGGCCAATACCTGGGCCGGTGAACAGGCACCCAAGGGAGATGCCAGAAACGGCCAGGCCATCTATGCGCGCAATTGCGTGCGCTGCCACGGAGCGGCGCTGGACGGGCACGGCCCGGATGCAGCCAATCTCGTGCGCCCCCCCGCAAACTTCCTCGACAAGCGCTCCCGTGAAAAAACCGACTTCGAGCTGACCATCGCGATCAAGCAGGGACAACTGTATACGGACATGCACCGTTGGGACGACACGTTGAGCGATGCCCTGATTCGGGACGTGGTCGCGTACATCCGCGCCACCGCCCCCCACATTATCGACTGACGCACGTCCCGGGCGCCCCTCGATGTGACGGCGAGGCGATGGCATGAGCGACGACACGAAGGTCTGTCCGGTCTGCGCGGAAACGATCAAGGCCGCCGCCATCAAGTGCCGGTTCTGCGGCACAGACCTGGCCGCGTTCGCGGCGGCGCGCGAGGCGGAGCAGGAACGGCAGCTCTTTACCGGCCATCCCAGGGTGATCTACAGGGTCGGGCAATGGGTCCTGGTCTTCCTCACGCTCGGCCTGGCTTACCTCTGGTGCTGGCCGAACAGCCGCGCCACCACCTATCAAATCACGACCCAGCGCATCCGCGTGGAAAAGGGCCTGCTGTCCAAGACCAAGGACACGATCGAACTGTTCCGCATCGACCACTTCGATCTTCAGAAGCCGCTGAGCATGAGGCTGGTCGGCCATTGCTTGCTGCACCTGCGGTCGTCCGATCCCAACTTTCCTACCGTGACGCTCTACGGCATTCCGGATCTGGAGCACCTTGCCGACACCCTTCGGGACTGCTCCCTCAGGGAACGGACCAGGCGCAAAGTAACCACGTTCGTGCAGGCATAAGGAGCGCCGAAAGCCCAAGACCGCATCGCACCTGTACGCCGGGAGGCAGGCTATGGAGATGCTCACCACACGCTGCTGTGTCGTCGGCGGAGGGCCGGCGGGGATGATGCTGGGGCTGCTGCTGGCCCGCGCCGGGGTGGACGTCATCGTATTGGAGAAGCACGCGGACTTCCTCAGGGACTTCCGGGGCGACACGATCCATCCTTCCACGCTCGAGCTGATGCACGAGCTCGGAGTCCTGGACGAGTTTCTGAAGCTGCCGCACGAGAAGGCCCGCCTGCTGAAAGTCCAGGTCGGCGACACGTCGTTCCCCCTCGCGGACTTCAGCCACCTGCCGACCCGGTGCCAATTCATCGCTCTGATGCCGCAGTGGGACTTCCTGAACTTTCTCGCCAAGCAGGGAGCCCGGTACACGACCTTCCAGCTGCGACAAAGCACCAACGCGACCGGTCTGATCGAGGAGGGAGACCGGGTCGTCGGGGTCCGTGCGACGGGACCGGAGGGAGAGCTGGCAATCAAGGCGGACCTCGTGGTCGGGGCGGATGGGCGCCATTCGGTGGTGCGGGAGAAGGCCGGCTTTCACGTGCAGGAGCTGGGCGCGCCCATGGATGTGCTCTGGTTCCGCATCTCCCGGAAGGCCGGCGATCCGGAAGAAACGATGGGGCACTTCGACGCGGGACGCATCCTGATCATGATCAACCGGGGCTCCCACTGGCAGTTCGGCTACATCATCATGAAGGGCTCGGCCGAGGAGAACCGCAAGCGCGGGCTCGACGCGTTCCGCGAGGATGTGGCGACACTCGCGCCCTTCTCCGCCGACCGGCGGGGCGAAATCCGCAACTGGGACGACGTCAAACTGCTCACCGTCCAGGTGGACCGCCTGCTCCACTGGTACAAGCCGGGCCTGCTCTGCATCGGCGACGCGGCCCATGCTATGTCGCCGATCGGCGGGGTGGGCGTCAACCTGGCCGTCCAGGACGGAGTCGCCGCCGCCAACCTGCTGGCCAAACCTCTGCGCGAGGGAGCGCTCACCACGGATCATTTGCGCCTGGTGCAGCAACGGCGGCTGCTGCCCACGCGCATCGTTCAGGGAATGCAGGTACTGGTCCAGAAGCAGGTCGTCTCGAAGGTCTTGAGCGGGACCGGTCCCATGAAGCCCCCGCTGCCGCTCAAACTGTTCGCCCGGTTTCCCTTCCTCCGCCGCCTGCCGGCCCGGCTGATCGGCGTCGGTATCCGCCCCGAGCATGTGCGGACTCAGGCGGCGGACTGATTCGATCCGAGGATCTAGCGGCTTGACGGGGCCGTCAATCGCGCGGTGAGGATGGTACTCATCGGATTTTCGATCAGGTCTCGCCAGTAGCCCGCGCCGAATTTGGCCAGACCTTCAGGGGAGACTTCAAAGGGGTGCCACCGGAGGTCGGCAAACCCGGCCGACCGGACCGCCTCATCGAACACCGCCCTGGCCCAATGCCGATACTCGATGGAGAAGGGCGGGTTCGTGTGCACGTCCGCATGGACAAGCCGCCAGTCTTTATCCGACGCCACGAGCCGGTAGGTAAAGCCATACCGTTCCGTATCGCCCCTGCCCATCACATAGTCCGGCTCAGGCAGCAGGGCCAGCAGCAGGCCTCCCGGCTTGAGGTTGGCCGCAATGTTCCGGCACATGTTGCGCATCGCTTCCGCCGTTTCCGCGTAATGCAACAGGTAGGTCGCGGTCGCCAGGTCGAAGGCTCCCAGCCACGACAGCTCGGCTGCGTCCGCGACTCGGTATTCGATGCCCAGGGGAGCTTTGGCTTCCGCCTCGCGGGCCGCGGCGACCATCGTGTCCGACACATCCGCCCCGACGACCTTGGCCGCCCCCAATTGTTTGAAGAGGCGGGAGTAGTAGCCGGTTCCGCAGGCCAGGTCCAGGACGCTCCGCCCCTCGATCGCTCCGGATAGCAGCCGCTTCACGGTCGGCACTTCCGTGTAGGTGGGAATCGGCGTCTCTTTCCACCCGACGTACGTCTCGCCGATGGCATCGTACTGTGCGCGCATGGGAAGCCATGATACCCGTCCGCCCCCAATAGGACAACCACGAGCGGTAGCACCATACACCGGGCTGGTTTGCCGCGACGGAACGCGTGCACGCCCAGGCTTCGGAAGGGTCCGGAGACACAGGAGCGGGCGGCGCACGGCGCGCGCCCATGCCCATGCAACCCTTACGGCATTCGAAAATCGACGGCACCCAGCTCTTGTTTCGACTGGGCCAGCCGTTCATGGAGGATCTTGTTCTCGGACGGGGCCATGGCCTCGGCTTCTGCAAGCATGGCCTTGGCTTCCTGGTACCGTCCGGTTCGCATGTAGATCCTGGCCAGGGTATCCAGGACATACGGGCGCAACGGACCCGCTTGCCCCAGGGCGTTCCCGGCCAGCCGCTCGGCCTCGTCCAGCCGTTCTCCTCGCGACAGGTAGACCATCGCCAAGTTGTTGCCGGCGCCGGAATGATTGGGGGCGGCGTCCAAGGCCCGGCGATAGTAGTCCTCCGCTTCCTGGAACGCCCCGCTCTCGAACGAGAGATTGCCCAAGCCGATGAGGGCGGGCACGAAATCGCTCCGTTGATGCAGGGCGGCCTGATATTCGCGAGCCGCCATCTCTTTGAGACCCTGCCCCTCATACGAAGTTCCCAGCGTGACGTGCTCCTCGGGGGTCAAGGGATCATGGAGCACCACGACCCGAGGGATGCTCGAACAAGCCTGGAGGCCTCCCAGCAGGAGGGTCATCACCATAAGCCACGCGACGGACCCTCTAACGGACCATACCCTGGCGATCATGAGGCGGCCTTCCTGCGGTTCTCGTCCGGCAAGACCAGCAGCGTCAAACGGCCGGCCTTCTCCCAACTCCGGAGGAACCGCTCGTAGGGGACGAAGTCATCGCGGAGCGGGCCCGAGTGGACGTACACCCCTTGACGCCGCTCATCGTACCCCGTGACGACAACGTAGTGGCCTTGCGGAAAGAGCGCGGAGCCGAGGTTCAGCAGCGCCACCAGAGGATGCCCGGCCGCCAGTTCGGATTTCAGGTCGTCAAGACCGCCGGCGTAGATCGCGGCATCCAGCCCACGCGCCTGGGCAGCCAGCAGGAGATCCATCGGCAGGGCCCCTCCAAGGCGGGGCGTGTAGACCTCCTTTCTCAGATCTTGAGGGTCCGTCGGGACCCCCCAAAAGGTCAAGACGCTTGCGAGGGTCACAGGGCCGCATTGATCCTTGTCATCCGGAAAGAACGGAACCGGGATGTGGTGCAGCGCCTGGTGTGGCCGGACTGACTCCTGCGCGAGTTCACGGTTTCCAGCCGATCGGGCGTCAGCCGAGACTTGATCGGGCCGGACTGCACAGCTCATCAGCAGCGCCCCCCACAGACCCGCACAAAGCACGACGGCCACGCGCGCCAATCCTCCGCTGCACATAGGCAGGACCTCCCTCTTTGTTTGGAGCCCCTACTTGCTTTCCCCCTCCTTGGTGATCACGATGCGGTGTCCCAACAGGTACACCAGGATCACAGCCAGGATGGCAATCACCAGCAGCGCGATCACGATGCCCAGGCCGGCGTCACCGCCGGGGATCAACGCATCCACCTGCGTCGCCATTTGATGCAATTGCTCATCCGACAGACGGGTCAGCCGGGCAGTGACTTCATCCGGAGTAAGCCCGAAGTCTTCGAGCCGCTGCTGGACAACCTTGGATTCCAGCACACGCTGGATATTCTGGAGATCCGCGGCCCGATTTGAACCGAGCGCCGGCTCCGGCATCGTCGACACCGGGGGGGCCACCATGGCCCTGACCTCCGGCGGATACCACCCTATCAAGAGGGTCATCGCGACCAACGTCCAGATCATCGTCTGTGTGAAGACTGGTATCTGCAGCATTTTCCCCATTGTCCGTCCCTCCCCAGAATTTCTTTCCCTGCAGGCGGGTATGACCCGCAAGGGCCGAAACTCTGTATTGATCACCATCCTGTACAGACCTCCCTATTAGGCAAGGACAGTGCCGACCTGCCCGCACACTCGATATCCTACGTATCTCGATGAATTAACGGATATTTTCGACAGGAGATTTTTTTGTAGTGGCAGGATCGATTGCAGGGATTCGCCTACATGGTTGGCTTTCCATACAGATCAATCTTATTGAATCAAATAGTGATTCTTGAACGTAGGCAATTGCCTACATGCTGAGGGAGCAAACCAACGCTTTGTACTCACAATACTCCATGATGAACACCGCCATACTTGGACGTTCTGCTTGTAAAAACGGACGCGATGGTCTCTAATATTCCAGTTCAATTGACGCACCGGTAGACGCTCTTGCCTTTGATGGCCTACGCGCACAACCAGAGACTCGCCCGCACGCTCATCCTGGATGAATTGTTCGACTTGTCGCTGTACAAGGCCCTCCGCGGGGTCACCAAGCCGGACACGCAACAGGTGCTCGACGAGCTGATCATCGTCGAAACCGGGCACCTGGCCTTTTGGCAGCAATTCTTCGACAGCCGGCTGGACCGCCTCGACGTCGGCCGGCGACTCAAACTCCGGTTGATCATTCTCTCCTGCCGTATGTTCGGCGAGACCGGCGTCCATTTGGCGCTGGAAGCGATCGAGGTCTACGGGGTCCGAAAGTACCTGTCCCTGTGGCGCAGCTACAAAGGCCAGCCGCTCGGGAAGGCGCTCGAGGGAATTTTGCGGGACGAGTTCCAGCACGAGGATATCCTGGTCACACGACTGACCGAGCGAAAGATCAACCCGGAGCGGATCAGGAACATTTTTCTGGGGCTGAACGACGGGCTGGTGGAGATTCTTGGGGCCGTCAGCGGGTTTTTCGGAGCCTTCGGGAATCCGGTGATGGTCTTGATGGCGGCCAGCACGACGGCCGTCGCCGGGGCACTCTCCATGGCCGCCGGGGCTTACGCGGCCATCAGTTCGGAACGTGAAGTGCAGGCAACGGAAGCCGCCAAGAAGGAGTTTCTGGGAGACAAGAACGAGGACGGGGGCGCACCGGATCGGCCCTTCGGCTCGGCTCTGGTGGTGGGCGCCAGCTACTTCATCGGGGCCATGGTCCCGGTTCTGCCGGTCCTGTTCGGCGCGAAGAGCGCGGTGTTCTCGATGGTCGCGGCCGGCAGCGTGGCCATTCTGGTGTCCACCCTGCTTGCCTTCCTGTCCGGCATGGACATCAAGCGACGCATCCTGCTGAATCTGGCGATCATCGCCCTGGCCGTCAGCATCACCTACCTCATCGGCCTCGCCGCCAAGCAGCTTTTTGGGATTTCAGTCTAACCTGATGCGCCCCTAGCGAAGCGACGCCATCGGCAGCTCCCGCGAGCTTTCCGCCTCCTGCTGAATGCGGAGCCGTTCGGCCATCGACTCCTGCAGCACCTTGTCGAGCACCTCGTCGGTCAGCTGGGTGAAGCTGGCCGCCTGGTCCTTCATGGCGCCATGCTCGACGGCGCGCGACAAGACCTCGGCCTTGGTCGCGCCCTTTTTCTGCCCGAGGAACGGCTTGACGATGAGATAGACCACATCGCGCACCGGCATAAAGCGGAGGAACCGCCTGAGGAGCCGGAAGGTTTGCACCGGATAGTGCAGCACTTTGTAGATGAACAACTTTCGCAACCCGGCCTGGCGCACTTCGTTGATCACCGGGCCGGGCAGGCAGGTGGGATCAATCTCCGAACACTTGAAATACTTGTACCAGTCCGTCTGTTCGCTGACCAAGCTCCGCTTCACATACTCCTGCCAGAGCGGCGTGCCGCGGTAGACGCAGAGCCGGTTGAACCCGAAGGTGTCCAAGGGGAGTTTCGACGCCAGGTCGAAAGTGGCCTGCATGTCCTCCACCGTCTCGTCCGGGTTGCCGACCGTGAAAAACCCGTGGACGATTTCGATGCCGGCCTGCTTGGCGCTCACCACCGCCGTCTCCACCTCTTTGAGCGTCTGTTCCTTTTTCAGCCGATCCAGAATCCTCTGGCTCCCGCTTTCGATGCCGAACATCAGGGTGCGGCAATGGGCCTCGGCCATGGCCGGAAACAGGTGCTGGGCCACCGAGTCCACCCGCCCCTCGCAGCCCCATTGGATGGTGATGCCATTGTCCACGACGCCTTTGCAAATCGCCTCGATGCGCTTGGGCTGCAGCAGAAAATGGTCGTCCACGAAATAGACCGACCCGTAGCCCAGTTCCTGGAGATGCTTGAATTCTTCCGTGACGTGCTGCGGGCTTCGGGAACGCCACTTGCCTTCGTTGAAGATCGGAATGTCGCAGAACACGCAGGGCCAGGGACAGCCCCGCGACGTCTGCATGGTCGTGAACCGCTCCATCGACAGCACCGCCGGGACATCCAACGGCATGGATTCGACGAAGTCCAGCTCCAGACTCTCCCGGTCCGGGAAGGGCCATTGATCGAGGTTCCGCTCCATGGTGCGATTGGCGTTGCTGACGACCCGGCCGTCCTTGGCCCAGGTGAGCCCGCCGACGTCCTGCGGATCGTCCATACGATCGAGGAGGTCGAGGATGAGCTGTTCGCCGTCGCCGCGGCACACGAAGTCCACTTCGGGACATTGCAGCTTGACCAGCGAGGCGTTGAGGCTGGCAAACACCCCGCCGAAGGCCAGCTTGACGGTTCGGTTGGCCGCTCGAATCTGTCGTGCGAGGATCTTGGCATAGGGATAGCTGGTCGTGCTGAGAAAACTCAGGCCGATGAGGGCCGGCTGTCGTTGCTTGATGGCCTCGAGGATCACGTCGTTCGGCGTGTCCGGATTGGCCTGGTCGAACATTACGCATTCGTGGCCGGCTCGCTTCAGCACCGAGGACAGCGACATGATGCCGATGGGGGGGAACCCCATGACCCGGATACGTCCGTTCTTGGCGCGGGTTTTGGCCGGCAAGGCGTAGAACTGGGGATCGCGGACGTGGATCAGGAATACCAACATAGGGATATCCTTTCCGGGCTGGTGGCCCGGCGGTGGAAATCAGGCTGCCCTCTCCTGGGCAGCAATAGGCATGTGGGCGATGGGGCCAGAATGTTTTACCGACAATCGGTTTGAAAGATATCGACGAGCCCAGGCAGAAAAAGCCACAAGGTCCTATCTGCGTCGGCCCGGAAAGGCAGATAGTGGAGGGAGCTTTCTCGTGGGTGTCAGAAGTGTATCACGGTCAGGGAGGGGGATGGAAGAAAAATACCTGCCCGCCATCCTACAGGCACAGAGGCCATAACGGCCCCCGTAGCAACTGCCGGCAACGATAAGGATTTGTATGCGATCGAGAGACTCCGCGTGGAGCAACAGCGCCCCGGAGAGATACGGCAACGCCGCACCGAACGGCGCGCCGGTCTGGACCGGTGCGCAGGTTGCGCAGACGATGAGGCCGGCGAATTATCGGCCCAGGGCCGCCTGGACCGTCGCGCCGATTTCCGCCGGATTGCGACAGACGCGTACCCCGGCCGCTTCGAGCGTCTTCATTTTCTCCGAGGCGGTGCCCTGGCCCCCGCTGATGATCGCCCCCGCATGGCCCATGCGGCGGCCCGGAGGCGCCGTGATGCCGGCGATGAAGCTGACCACCGGCTTGCGCACGTGCTTCTTGATGAAGTCGGCGGCCTTTTCCTCCGCGTCGCCGCCGATTTCGCCGATCATCACGATGGCCTGGGTCTCCGGGTCTTTCTCGAAGAGGGCCAGCACGTCCACAAAGTTCGTCCCGTTCACCGGATCGCCGCCGATCCCCACGCAGGTGGTTTCGCCGAGACCCAGCGTCGAAAGCTGATGCACCGCTTCGTAGGTCAAGGTCCCGCTGCGGGAGACGACCCCCACCGCGCCCCGTTTGTGAATGAACCCCGGCATGATGCCGATCTTGGCTTCGTCCACCGTAATGACACCTGGGCAGTTGGGGCCGATGAGCCGGACATCCCGACCGCGCAGGGCGCGCTTCACGCGCACCATGTCGTTGACGGGAATCCCTTCGGTGATGCAGATCACCAGCTTGATGCCGGCATCCGCCGCTTCGAGGATGGCATCGCCGGCAAAGGGCGGGGGCACGAAGATCAAGGACGTGTCGCACTCCGTCTTCTTCACCGCATCCCGGACCGTGTTGAACACGGGGATGCCTTCGACTTCCTGCCCGGCCTTGCCCGGCGTGACGCCCGCCACCACCTTGGTCCCGTAGGCCTTGCACTGGGTCGCGTGGAAGGAGCCCTCCTTCCCGGTGATGCCCTGCACGACGACGCGCGTGTTCTTATTGACGAGAATGCTCATGTCAGTGTCCCGCCTCCCCGGCCGTCCGTTTCTTGCGCGCCTTGCCCGTCATCGCCACGATCTTTTGCGCCGCTTCCCAGAGATCGTCGGCCACGTCCAGCTTCAGCCCCGACTCCTTGAGCAGCGTGCGGCCTTCCTCCGCGTTGGTCCCCTGCAGCCGGACGACCAGCGGCACGTCGATCTGCACTTCCTTCGCCGCTTCGATGACGCCGTGGGCGATCCGCTCGCACCGGACGATGCCGCCGAAGATGTTGATGAAGATGCCCTTGACGTTCTTGTCCTTGAGCAGAATCCGGAAGCCCGCCGCGACGGTTTCCTTGGTCGCGCCCCCGCCCACGTCCAGGAAGTTAGCCGGCTCGCTGCCCGCCAGCTTGATCACGTCCATCGTGGCCATGGCCAGCCCGGCCCCGTTCACCATGCAGCCGATGTTCCCGTCCAGCTTGACGTAGTTCAGATTGTTGGCCGTCGCCTCGATTTCCAGCGGCTCCTCTTCGTGCAGGTCGCGCATCGCCTGCACGTCCGCGTGCTTGAACAGGCCGTTGTCGTCGAAGGAGACCTTGCCGTCCAGCGCGATGAGCTTCTTGTCCGTCGTGATCACGAGCGGGTTGATCTCGACCATCGCCGCGTTCTTGTCCATGAACAGCCGGTAGAGGTTGCCGAGCATCTGCACGAAGGGGTTCAGGACCGCCGGTTCCATGCTGTTGAGGCCGATGCCAAACGCGACGTTCCGCCCGTTGTATCCCTGGAACCCGACCGCCGGATCGATCAGCTCCTTGATGATCTTCTCCGGCGTATGCGCGGCCACTTCCTCAATTTCCATCCCGCCTTCGGTGCTGGCGATGAAGACCGGCCAGCCCGTGTCGCGGTCCACGAGCAGGCTCAGATAGAGTTCCTTGGCGATGCCCGCCCCTTCCTCGATCAGGAGACGGCGCACCTTCCGGCCCTTCGGGCCGGTCTGGTGGGTCACCAGCTTCTTGCCGATCAACTCCTGCGCCAGCCCCGGCACGTCCGCCTGATTCTTGGTGATCTTGACCCCGCCGGCCTTGCCGCGTCCGCCCGCGTGGATCTGGGCCTTGACGACGTAGACCGGACTGTTCAGCTGCGCCGCCCACTTGGCCGCCGCCTTGGGGTTCTTGATCTCCTTCCCCCTCGGCACGGGCACGCCGAACTGGGCGAACAACGACTTGGCCTGGAATTCATGAATGTTCATGGCACTCCTTACAAGAGCTTATGGCATATGGCGTATGGCCGGATTCATTCCGCTTCCTGCCATCAGCCATACGCTCTTATTCTTTTTTCGCGTAGGCCGGAAACAGCATCGGCGAGACAACGGGGGCGGAGGCGCCATGCTTGCGCGCCACCTCGCGGAACCGCTTCAGATGCTCCAAGGTCAGCTTGCCCTGGGGCTCGGCCTTGGCCCTGGCGGCGGCGGTGAGGCCGGACCGCTTTCCATAGACCATCAGGTCCAGCAGGGAATTGCCCATCAACCGGTTGCGTCCGTGCAGACCGCCGGAGGCTTCGCCGGCGACGAACAGACCCTTGACCCCGGACTCGCCGTTGGTGTCGATCTGCACGCCGCCGTTCTGATAGTGCAGGGTGGGATAAATCAGCACCGGATCCTTCGAGATATCCACCCCGAACCGGTCGTATTGCATCACCATCGCCGGGAAATGCTTCTCGATCGTTCCCGGGCCCTGCTCGGCGTCGAGCAGCGGCGTATCCAGCCACACGCCCACGCGCCCGGCCATGGTCCGGATGCCCCGGCCCTCTTCGCATTCCCGGATGATGGACGAGGATACCACGTCGCGGGTGTCCAGCTCGTTGACGAACCGCTCACCCTTCGCGTTGACGAGATGCCCGCCTTCGGAACGGATGCCTTCCGTAACCAGCGCGCCGACCAGCTGTTCCGGATACACGGCGCCGGACGGGTGGTACTGGAACGTATCGATGTGCATGAGCTTGGCGCCCATCCGGTACGCCATCGTGAGGCCGTCGCCGGTCGCCCCGTAGTGGTTGCTGGTGGGAAATCCTTGGATGTGCAACCGGCCAATCCCGCCGGTGGCCAGAACCACGGTCTTCGCCGCCACGACGATAAAGCGTTTGTTGTCGAGGTCCTGGAGCACGGCGCCGGTGCAGCGGCCCTGCCTGTCGCTCAGGAGCTCGACGGCGGCGGAAAACTCCAGCATCCGGATCTTCCGGTTGAGGACCTCGTCCTTCAACACCCGCATGATCTCCAGGCCAGTGTAATCCGAACAGGTCAGGAGCCGCGGCTTGGAGGAGCCGCCGCCCTTCTTCACATGCAGGTTGCCGTCTGCGTCCCGGTCGAACAGCACACCGAGATCGAGCAGCCATTGGGCGACGGACGGCCCCTCCTCCACCATGACCTTGAGCAGGGCATGGTCGTTTTTCATATGCCCGCCCTTGAGGGTGTCCAGGAAGTGCGTGACCGGCGAATCCTCGGCGGCGACCGAAATCTGGATGCCCCCCTGGGCCATGACCGTATTGGAATCGCCCAGGCGGAGCTTGGTGGCGAAGAGCACCGAGGCGCCCTGCGCATGGGCGTGCAGCGCGGCGGCGCAGCCGGCCCCGCCGCCGCCCACCACGAGCACGTCGCAGGTGTGGGTGGGCGTCAGGTCCAGGTCGGCCGGAATAGGGCTGTCCCCTTCCAGCAGCGCGGCCAATTCACGGACGGTCTTGTCGCCCTCGTTTGGGCCGAACTTGATGGGACGGTAGGCGTTCTCGCGAAAATCCGGGTGGTATTTCTTGATCAGCTCATCCCGCTCAGCCGTGGAGAGCTTGGGCATGGTCTGCTTCCGCCGGGCGTCGCGGGTCTTGTGGACGATTTGTTGGAGAACGTGAATGTCCATTCAATCAGTCTCAAAGTCAGAAAGTCAGAAAGTCTTCAAGTCGGGGAGGATCAAGAGAATTGCCTTTGACTTGATGACTTTACAGACGTGACGACTTTTTGACTCTCCTATTTCAGTTCCGCACAGGCTTTGGTCAGTTCCTGTTCGTTCATCGCGAGCACGCGTGTCCACTCGTCTTTGAACCGGCCGTCTTCGATTTCCTTGATCCGCTGGGCCAACCGCGCAGGCTTTTCGGTGAAATGGACGCCCTGGGCGCGGCTGGCATAGACCGCCACCAGACTGGGCGCGATGTCGGCGATGCAGACCGGCGCGCACATGCCGCACATCACGCAGTCCATGAACATCTCCGAGACGGCCTTGAAGTCCCCGAACACCGCCCGCCACACCCCTTCCCGCACGTCGATCTTCTGCGGGCAGGCTTCGGTGCAGGCGTTGCAGTTGCGGCAGAGCGGGGCTTCCGGATAGAGATTGAACAAGTCCTGCTTGGGATCAGTGAGGACGGCCAGGTCGTAGGTGGCCTTCCGCGCCGGGAACGGAGGCATCATCGAGAAAGACATCCCGTCGTGGACCGCTGTCTGGCAGGCCAGACAGGTCTTCACCTTGGGATCGTCCTTGGTCCGATAGTAGGTCGCGCAAGCGCCGCAGAAGCCGCCCAGACAACCGACCCCCCGGATGACTTCCTGCCCCGTGTACCACAGGGCCTTGAGCATGGTGATCCCCTCCGGCACTTCATGCTTCTTGCCGGCGATCTCCACCGTCACCATGCGAGGATGGAGGACTTCTTCCTGGTCGATGACGTCTTTGGTATTGATGGTCTGATCAGCCATGTGTCTTTAGTTCAACGCGTTCAGCGCCGACCCGGCCTTGAACCACGCAAGCTGCTGCTCCGTCATGCTGTGGTTCGCCTGGATGGTGAGCACCTTCCCGTCCGTCTTGTGAATGGTCACCGACACCGGCTTGCCCGGAGCCAGATTCGCCAGCCCCGCCACGCTGATGCGGTCCTGCTGCTCGATCTTTTCATAGTCCTTCGGGTCGGAGAAGGTCAAGGCCAAAATCCCCTGTTTCTTCAGATTGGTCTCGTGGATGCGCGCGAAGCTCTTGACCAGGACGACTTTCACGTTCAGGAACCGGGGCGACATGGCCGCATGTTCGCGGCTACTCCCCTCCCCGTAGTTCTCGTCGCCCACCACGACGGAGCCGATGCCCTTGGCCTTATACCGGCGGGCGATCTGCGCGATGGTCAGGCCTGATTCGCCGGCCAGCACGTCGGTGCCCTTGCCCGGCTCGGTGGAGAAGGCGTTCGTCGCGCCCAGGAACATGTTGTCGCTGATCTTGTCCAGATGGCCGCGGAACTTGAGCCAGGGACCGGCCGGGGAAATGTGGTCGGTCGTGGTCTTGCCCTTGGTCTTGAGCAGGAGCGGCAGCTTCTCGAAGTCCTTCCCGTCCCAGCGCGGGAAGGGTTGAAGCAGTTGCAGCCGCTCGCTGGTCGGCGGAACGTCCACGGTGAGGCCCTCGCCGTTCTCGGCGGGAGGTACCAGGCCTTCTTCGCCCTTGGCAAACCCCTTGGCCGGCAACTCCTCGCCCTGCGGCGGTTCGAACTTGAATTCCTTGCCGTCTGCGCCTGTGAGCTTTTGGTTCACCGGATCGAAAGTCAAATCGCCGGTGAAGGCGTAGGCGGTCACGATCTCAGGGCTGGCCAGGAACGAGAGGGTCTCGCTGATCCCGTCGTTGCGGCCCGGGAAGTTCCGGTTGAAGGAACTGACGATCGAGTCGGCCTTGCCCTTGACCCCGTCGGCCCGTTTCCACTGGCCGATGCAGGGGCCGCAGGAGTTGGACAGGACCGTGGCGCCCATCTTCTCGAAATCCGCCATGAACCCGTCCCGCTTCATCGTGTGGTAGATGCGCTCCGAGCCGGGGCTGACGAGAAACGCGGCCTTGGCCTTGAGCCCGGCTTTCAACCCCTGGCGCGCAATGTGCGCCGATCGGCTGATGTCTTCGTAGGACGAATTGGTGCAGCTCCCGATCAAGGCCGCCTTGAGTTCGACCGGGTAGCCATTTTCTTTGGCTTCGGCCGCCATCTTGGAGATGGGCCTGGCCAGGTCCGGCGTATGCGGCCCGACGACGTGCGGCTCCAGCTTGGAGAGGTCCACCTCGACGACCTGGTCGTAGTACCTCTCCGGCGCCTGGAGCACCTCGGGATCGGCCGTCAGCAGGGCCTTGTTCGCTTCGGCCAGCTTGGCGAGGTCGTCCCGGTCGGTGATCGTGAGATAGGCCACCATCTTCTGGTCGAACTGGAACACGGAGGTCGTCGCGCCCAACTCGGCGCCCATGTTCGTGATCGTGCCTTTGCCGGTCGCGCTGATGGTCTCCGCGCCGGGCCCGAAGTATTCGACGATCTTGTTGGTCCCGCCCTTCACGGTGAGCAGACCGCAGAGGTAGAGAATCACGTCTTTCGGCGAGGCCCAGCCGCTCAACTTGCCGGTCAACTTCACGCCGATCAGCTTCGGATGCAACACTTCCCAGGGCAAGCCCGCCATCACTTCTCCCGCGTCCGCGCCGCCGACGCCGATGGCCAGCATGCCGAGTCCGCCGCCGTTCGGCGTGTGGGAGTCGGTCCCGATGATGAGGCCGCCCGGGAAGGCGTAATTCTCCAGCACCACCTGGTGGATGATGCCGGCGCCCGGCTTCCAAAACCCGATGCCGTACTTCTTCGCCGCGGAGGCCAGGAAGTTATAGACTTCCTTGTTCTCGTCCATGGCGCGGAGCAGGTCCTTCTCGGAGCCCATCTCGGCGCGGATCAAATGGTCGCAGTGGATCGTGCTCGGCACGGCGGCCTTCTTCTTGTTGGCCTGCATGAACTGGAGCATGGCCATCTGCGCCGTGGCGTCCTGCATGGCCACCCGGTCCGGCCGGAGCGCCAACATAGCTTTGCCCCGCTCCCAGACCTGGGTGCCGAAGTTGTCCGCATGCGAGACCAATATCTTCTCGGCCAAGGTCAGGGGACGGCCGAATTTCTTTCTGGCCTTGTCCACGATCCCGGGCATCTTGGCGTACAGATTTTTAACCATCTCGACCGACATAGCGCTCTCCCTCAAAGCATTATCAGTTTTCAGTGATCAGTTGAACCGAGAACTGACGACTGTCACTGACAGCTATTTCAGCGGCGGAACTTCCCGCGCCTATTTCAGCGACGGGACCTCCCGCGACTATTTTAACGGCGGCACTTCCCGCCTTTTGGGCGCCGCGTAATTCACCAGATAATCGAAGAGGCGGATCAACCGGCTGTCTTGGCGCTTCTGGTCCACCCAGTGGCCGATCAAACCGATCGTCCTGGCCAGGATGAAGAAGCCATTCAAACTGTCCACCGGGAAGCCGATGTCCACCAGCACGGCGGCCATGGTCCCGTCCACGTTCAGAATCAGGTTGTCTTTCTTCGCCGCCGTGACCTGTTCCACCTGCAGCGCAAAGTCCAGGCAAGGAGTCTTGATGTTCAGGCTCTTCACGTAGCCGACCAGCTCCTTGACCCGCTTGTCCGGGTTGCGGAGGCTCTTGACCCGATGGCCGATGCCGGGGACCGGCCCGACGTTCTTCTTCATGTAGGCCAGGAACTCGTCCACGGTCATTTTGTTGTCCACCGCATACTTGAACCAGCGACCTGCGTCGGTGACCGCGCCGCCAAACCGGGGGCCGATCATGATCATGCCGGCCGCCACCGCCTGGGACAGGCCGATGCCGGCGCAGGCCGCCAGGATCGTCGCATAGGCGCCGCTCACGCAGGGACCGTGGTCGGCTGAGAGCATGAGGATGCGCTTGACGATCTCGGCTTCCTGCTTGGAGATCAGCCGCTTGTCCCAGAGCAACCCGATGATGTGCGGAATTTCATAGCCCTTGTTGATCAATTCGGAGGCCGGATAGCCGTCATAGCAGGGCTCGTCGCCCCGGTCGTCGCTGATCGTGGTGCGAATCAGCGGCATGACGGTGACTTCGTTGTCCCGCATCGCCTGTTCGACCGTCTTGGGGAGTTTGGGCACTTCCGAAGCCGGCACGTCGGCCACCGGCACGATCTGCCCGCTCTTCACGAACTCCTGGTAGGTCTCCTTGATGGCCGGCCCGAGCGCGCCGAAGGTGGGCGGCACGATGGCCCCGGCTTTTTTGAGCGCGTCCGACTTGGACCGGGCCGACCCTTCGCCCTTCATCCCTTCCTTGGCGCCGGCATGGCCGAACTTCATGCCCTTGGGGAGGCTCTCCTGGCAGAAGCCGGAGACCACGGCCAACAGCTTGATCCGCCGCTTCTTGGCCCCGTACCACTCGGCCGCCCGCTCTTCCAAATCGCCACCCATCTCGCCGACGATGACGACCGCTTTGGTCTTCGGGTCGTTCTCGAACATTTCCAGGTAGCTGACGTAATCCGTACCCGGATAGGCGTCGCCGCCGATGCCGATGGCCGTGGTGATCCCGTCCGCAAACTGGGAGCAGATCCAGATGATCTCGTTGGAAAGTCCGCCGGACTTGGTGATGACTCCGAACGAACCTTCCCGGTAGAGCTTGCAGGAAACCAAGTTGTCGTAGGCCCCGCCGATCACGCCCAGACGGCACGCGCCGGCGGAGATGATACCGATGGAGGAGGGGCCATTGAACACTTTCCCCAGCTTGGTGGCCTGACGGGCCAGCAGCTTGGCGTCCTTCTCCGGCACCCCCTCGGTGATCATGGACACGAGCTTGATGTGGGGATCGTTGAGAGCTTCCAGGGTGCCGGCGCAGGCCCGGTCCGCGCCGATGTAGACGAGGCTCGTGTTGATGCTGGGATGGTTCTTGGTCGCCTCGGCCACGGTTTTGTACACGGGAATGGCCAACAGGCCGCTGCCGTAGGGGACTTCGTTGGTCTTGCCCGCGTCCGGCGGATACACGAAGGCCTCGACATAGAGCGATTTCTTGTTGAGGTAACAAAACTCCGCCATGCGGCGCGCGGCGTTCACCCCCGCAACTCCGCCCTGGATCACTACACGCGTGTCCTTGTTCGCCAGAATGCTCATTGTCCGTCCCTCAATGATGAATGATGAGTGATGAATGTTCCGAAGAAGAGCGTGTTCGTTCATCATTCATCGTTCGTCACTTATTTTGCAGCGCCATATCGACGATGTCGGTGAGCGGCGTGCTGCGATCGAAGACATTGATGTCGAAGCCTTCATCCTTCAGCTTCCGCATGAGTTCCAGGCCTTCCTTCTCGTTGGGCCCGCCCCGGCGCACCCAGATTTTCACGCCCTTGAGCTTGCCCTCGCTCTTGGCCTTGCGGAACCCGGCGATGATGCCGCCGAAGGTCTTCTTGACGTCGGTGAAGTTGGCGATCGCGCCGCCCACGATGATGTGTTTGATGTCAGGCAAGGACGCGACTTTTTCGGTGAGGACTTCCACCGCCCAGTCCGGCGGATCGCCGGAATATTCGGCATAGTTGGCGAGCTTGCCGCCGCGGGCCACGACTGCGTCCGAATAGTAGACGCTGGCGCCGCCGCCGGCCGGCAGCATCGCGATGTTGCCGCCGGGAATCTGGATAAACTTGACGGACCCCTTGATCTTGGAGTCCACCGCCATGACGTCAACCTCGTCCTTGGTATAGGCCCGGCCGAACTCCGCGGCAAACTGGAAGTTCCAGTCCGGATGGCGGAACTTGGCGTCTCCGTCGAGAAGCGTCACCGCGTCCAGCGCGATCAACTCCCCGTCGCTCTCGCGGACGACCACCGGATTCACTTCCAGATATTGGGCGTCCTCGTTGTCGAAACAGGTAAAGAGCTTGTTGGCGAATTCGGCCATCTTCTTGGCTACCGGACCGGCAAACCCCGCCTCCTTGGCCAGTTTATCCAGATCGGCAGCGGCCGGCTTCTCGCCCACCTCCACCGTCAGCTTCTTGACCCGGTCCCAGTTGGATTCCACTTCGATGCCGCCGCAATTGGCCAGGAGAATTTCGCTCCCAGTTCTCGTGGACTTGACGGAGGCATAGTATTCTTCTTTGTGCGGAATCATTTCCGACACGATGACCTGGGTCACGGTGATGCTGCCCACCTGCTTCCCGAGCATCTCCTTGACCGCCGCCTCCGCGCCCTTCCGATCCAGGTCCACCTTGACCAGGCCGAGCTTGAAGCGGGAGCCAAGCGCCTCATGGGCCTTGGCCACCAGCTTGCCCTTTTGAATCCAGTCATTGACCTTGGCGAGTTCGTTGAACTGCTCGACCGAAGTCACAACCATATAGTTGGGAACCGTGATGCCCCACTTCTTCATCAGGCCCATCCCGGGCCCTTCAAGCACCTTTGCCATGGGGTGTCCTCTCCTTAATAAATGATCGAAGCCGGCCGCGGCGACGGCTGATTCAAGCTAGAAGCCCTGGATTCTAGAGAGATTCCAGTCTCCTGGCAATCAACCAAAAGGCCCATTTTTTCGGGACAATGGCCCTATCGCAGCTGGTCACGAGGGGATTGGCCAAGTTCCGCAGCCTGGATGGGAAAGGTTAACTATAGGGAAAGACAGGCAATGGTGTCAAGGGTTGGCTGAGCCTGCCGGGCGCCAATCCCCGTCATCCGGCTCCAGGCCCAACAGCATCAACAACCGGTGCCAAGGCATTTGCCCGCGCGCCCGAGAAAAGCTGCGCATGAATACTCCCTGGACATCCTGAAAGTAGCTGATGTACGGTACCCCGCCGAGCAGTTCCGGGGCCTGCCCGCTCTGTCTCAACCGTTCCGGATGCTTGAAATCCTCGATCGTGGCGATCTGTCCGGACGGAGCTTCGAACCAACCGCCGTGCCAGACATCCAAGACCCACCACTTGCCCTCCGATTCGACGAAACAGAGGGCCACCCTGGCCGAAGCTCCGGGAGGCGAGTAGGCTTCCCAACGTCCCTCGTGCCCCGTATAGGTGGTCAGGGCCGTGAAGACTTCGGACAATTGGCCGTCGTTTCCATAGTGGCGCAGCACGATGTGCGAGATATGGTCATCCACAAAGGGCTGCCCCTGGGGGATCGGCTTGACCTGGATCCTCGTCCATTCCATCAGCCGCAGGACCCGCCGTTGCGGATCGGTCTCTCCGCCTGCCGCTTCCTCCGCCCATTGCTGAAACTCCCGATGCCGAATGTAAAACTTGGCCGCCTTCTCCCAGAGGGGCATCCGATGGACGATCATCCGATCGTCCACGCCCTCCAGCCCGGTGGTCGGAATCTGCCCGACCAGCAGGGCCAACAACAGGACGCCTGCCGCACCGGCAGCGGCGCCAATCATGAACCGTTTCACAAGGGACCTCGTGCTATTTCCGCTGGCAGCCGGGACAGTAAAACGAGCTGCGCTGGCTGCTTTCCATAATCCGTTTGATGGTTTTGCCGCAGCCGGCAGGACAGGGTTGGCCTTCCTTCCCATACACAAGATGTTGTCGCTTGTACCGGCCCTCGCTCCCGTCCGGCGCGAAAAAATCCCGGACGCTGGAGCCGCCGGCCCGGATCGCCTCGGCCAGCACCTGCCGCATCACGTCATAAAAACGTCGGATCGCCGACACGCTCAAGCGGTTGGCCATCCGGGCCGGGTGCAGCCTGGCCCGATAGAGAATCTCGTTCGCATAGATGTTGCCGATGCCGGCGATCACCTGCTGGTGCATGAGCAATGCCTTGAGCCGGCCACGGCGGGCCTGCATCACGTCGCGAAACTCTTCCCACGTAACCGTCATAGGGTCGCAGCCGAACCGCCTGGCCGTATACCGCTCCAGCCCCGCCCGGTCCAGGAGCGACATCCGTCCGAACCGGCGCGGATTCCAATAGAGCAGCTCCGGTTCTTTGCCCCCCTCCAGCGTCAGCCTGACGTGAATGTGCTTCGCAAACGACGGGGCGTGGAGACGAAACAACAGGAGCCCCGTCATCCCAAGTTCCGCCACGACGTACCGGCCCTCGCCCGTCTTGGTGCACGTGAGCACGACGCTCTTCCCTCTCCGCTCGACTGCCGTCACCGTCGCGCCCCGATACCAGTCCAGCGTCGAAAACCCTTCGCGGATAATGTCCCGGCGGCCGACCCAGCAATCAACCAACCTGGCTCCCACGATCCGCTCCCGGAGCTGGCCGGCCACGACTTCTGCTTCAGGCAATTCCGGCATGGCTGCTCCACGTCCTTTTCACAATTACCATTTCACGCTCCACGTTTGATGCGGCGCGGCTTTCGGGTCTCCAGCCCGGCGATTAGGCCGCGAAAAGTCTTCGTTAACGCGGCTTCGAACGTCTGCAGCGATTCATAGCGGCTCAGGATCGTCCGTTGATTGCGCGGCGACGGATGGGGAAAGGCCATGAGCCGCACCGGGCTTTTCAATCCGACCTCCTGCCCGACCGCCTCCACCACGGCCCGCTCGGCCGCTTTCCCGAACGTCACGACGACCGCCGGCCGCAGGATGGCCAGTTCTCGGCTCAGATAGCAAGCGCAAGCGCGCACCTCGGCTCGTTTCGGCGCCCGGTTGGCGGAGGGATTGGCAAGCGCGGCAGGATGGCACTTGACCGTATCGGTCATGTAAAAGAGATCTTCCAGGTCCCGGTAGCGAGGGTGGCCGACTTGCCGCAAGGCCCGTCTGATCAACTGCCCGGCCGGACCGGTGAACCGCCGGCCGTGCTTCCAACTGACGTATCCCGGCGCTTCCCCCACGAGCAAATAGCCGGTACCGGCCGTGCCGGAGGCGTCGGGACCGAACCGCCGCCAGGGCTTCATGGAGTCACAGGCAGTGCAGTGGTCGATCTGCTGCTGGAGAAGCGGGAGGCCTGGAGAAAGATGGGGCATGGGGGATGCCCCCTAACCGGATTGACGCAGAAGCTTGACCTGTTCGATCGTTTCCTGCAGATGGGGAATCGGGGTGGCGCCGGGACGGCGGGCCTTCAAGAGTTTTTCTGCATCCGCATAGCTCATGCCCTTCGCGCAGACCAGGTAGGCGATGGCCATCGACACCGAGCGCCCCATGCCGGCCCGACAGCAGACCAGCAATTTGTTGGTCGGCGGCTGCTGCACTAGCCAATCCACGACGGCTTTCACATCCTTGGGGTCGGCCTGGCCGAATTCCTTCAGCGGGATGTAGTGGTAGGCCACGCCCTTGGGGGGAGGGATCGTATGCTCCCCCGAGACAAACAACACGCTGCCGACGAAGGGCGGCGGCTTCTGCGCATCCTCGATATTGCCGACCAGCAGTTGTTCGTTCACGAAATGCATGGCCTCCGTTATATACCGACTGTCGAGCGACCGTCAATGTGGCGCAGGAGGCCACCCGTTGCATGACACCACCCCTTCCGCAGCGGGATCGGACCATGCCTGATCCCGTCTGCCCAAACCCTGTCCCAACCCGCGCAAACGACCGCCGCATCTGACTGCCAATGCGCGCATGCGCGGCTGGTTGTTGACACCAAGCCCTGGCTATGGTATTGAGAATAAGATTCACTTTCACTCGCTCACCAGCCGGTCCCCCCGATCGGACTCGGTCGAGCACAGGCCAGAGGACCCCAGTCCAGAGCCCATGTCGGCAATGCCGGCCTGGGCTTTTTGTTTGGGCAAATCGGCACTCCCGGCTCCGTGATCAAAACGGGCCGGAGCAAACTGGCGCGAAGACTCACGGAACCAGGAGGCCGGATGTGAAGGAGTTGCCCCGCGTCTCACGGCCCTCACAGTGCAGACGTGCCCGTCCGGGGCATAAACAGGAGAGAGAAGGAGAGCGTGCATGGTGAATGAGGAGCAGTTCATATTGTCCCCCAGCGACATTCGTTGCCGATGCGGGCAACTCGTGGCCCGTTGGTACAAATCCGGCATCCAGATCAAGTGCAAGCGCTGCCGCCGACTCGTCAATATCAACTTTACGTCCATTCAGGGAGAACAGCCGGCGCAGCTCAGGTAGAGACAATATGCCGCGCCAGCCGACGAGGGCGGCGCATACAAGGCCAGAGGACCGACCGTCCGGAGCCCGACACCGCCTAGGCAGTGTCGGGCTTCTTTTTTGGAGACACCATGACGACTCGTGCACATGTCCAGGCACCATCCGATACGCGAATCCAGGTCATTGCGGCCATCCGCCGGCACTCTCCCCTTTGGGCCACACGGCTGGATCAAGCGGCCACCAAGCAACGCCCGATCGCAGACGAAGGGCGCGCGGCGGAACACGGCAACCTCTTCGAGGAGTTGAAACGACTCCTCACGCAACTCGAGGCGCAGCCGGCACCCGCTCAGGACCTCACCCGCACCATCCGAGGGTTCATGGAAACGAATTTACATCGTGGGTTGACGCTGAAGGAACTCGCCAAATTCCTCGGGTACTCGGAAAAATATTGCTCCGACCTCTTTCAATCCTTGATGGACGAACCGTTTTCTCAATGCGTCAAACGGTTGCGGATCGAGCGCGCCGCGCAATTGCTGTTGGACACGAAGACCCCGCAAGCCGCGATCGCCGAGGCGCTCGGCTTCAGCGACCAATTTGCCTTCAGCCACTTCTTCAAACGGGAAGTGGGCTGCTCGCCCCGAACGTTCCGTATCCGGTCCGGAAACCGGCCCTCCGCTCGCCACGGCGGCTCGGAACCCGAATGAGCACCGCGCCGAAGAACCGTCCCCATGACAGCGACCTCTCGGTCCTCTCTATTCCCCGTCCGGAAGAACCGGTCCCTCCTCCCCGCCCGGCGGGCCGGCAACGATGGTGGCTATGGGCTTGCGGCGGCGGCGTTCTCGCGCTGGGCGGATATGCCGCTCTGGTCGCGGTTCCGAACGCCACGCCCGTGGACGTCGTAACCGTAACAGGGCTCCGGTCCGCAGAGGCGCCCGGCACCGTGAGCGCAAGCGGGTACGTCGTGGCGCAACGCCAGGCCCAGGTGGCGTCCAAAGGAACCGGGCGGCTGGAGTATCTCGGCGTCCAGGTCGGGGACCATGTGCAAACCGGCCACGTGATCGCCCGGATCGAACAGGCCGACGTGGCGGCCAACGTTCGCGAGACCCAGGCGAGACTGGACGTCGCCAAAGCCGCGCTCGCGAACGCCAGACCGGAACTCCAGGACGCCGCGTTGAATCACGGCCGCCTGCAGGGACTGCTGGCTAAGACCTTCGTCACGCAGGCGGAATTCGATGTGGCCGTGGCGCGCCTGCGCCGAGCCAGGGCGTCCGTTCGCTCTGCGGAGGCCGCCATCATGGCAGCAACCGCCGAACTCCAGGCCGCGGAGGTGCAGATGGAGAGCACGAATATCCGGGCGCCGTTCGACGGCACGATCGTCAAGAAGTATGCGGAGGTCGGCGAGGTTGTCGCCCCGCTGGCCGCGTCCTCCGTCTCGCGGGGGGCGGTCGTGCTCGTCGCAGACCTGACCTCCTTGATGGTGGAAGCGGAAGTGTCCGAGTCCATGATCGGCACGATCCGCCAGGGGCAAACCGCCGAGCTCACGCTCGACGCGATTCCCGGCAAACGGTACGGCGGGGCCGTGAGCCAGATCGTTCCCACGGCGGATCGGTCCAAAGCCTCCATCCTGATCAAGATCCAATTCCTGGATTTGGACGAGCGCGTACTGCCCGAGATGAGCGCCAAAGTCGTCGTGCAAACCGGCGGCCCCCAGGAACTGCGCCCGAATGCCCCTCTCGGCGTCGGCCTCCCCAAGGCGGCCCTGATCGTCCGGGAAGGCCGGCACCTGGTGCTGGCGGTGAAGGACGGGATCGTGGTCGAGCGGACAGTGCAGGTCGGACAGGACCTCGGCAGCCTGGTCGAAGTCCGGGGAACCCTCGAGCCGGGGGATAACGTGGTCATCAACCCGCCGCAGCACTTGAAGGCCGGCGACGCCGTGCGGGCCATACGAAAGGAATCCTGAACCCATGCCGTCCTCGATCGTGGAACTGCATCACGTGTGCAAATCCTACTACCGAGACCGCCGCGAAATTCCCATCCTCCGGAACCTCTCGCTGACCATCCCTGCGGGAACGTTTCTGGCCGTCATGGGTCCCTCCGGATCCGGGAAAACGACCCTTCTGAACCTGCTGGCCGGCATCGACAGGCCGACCTCCGGTGCGATCCGCGTGGCGGGCACCGGCGTGTCAACCCTCTCGGAATCGGCGCTGGCCCGGTGGCGCACGCGGCACATCGGCTTCATCTTCCAATTCTACAATCTGATTCCGGTGCTCACGGCGGCGGAGAACGTGGAATTGCCGCTGCTGCTCACCCCGCTGTCCCGGCGGGAGCGGACGCAGCACGTCCATGCGGCGCTCGCCCTCGTCGGACTCGCGGATCGCATGCAGCACTACCCGCGTCAGTTGTCGGGCGGGCAGGAGCAGCGGGTCGGCATCGCGCGGGCGATCGTGAGCGATCCCACGCTCCTCCTGGCCGACGAGCCGACGGGCAACCTCGACAAGGACTCGGCGAACGACATCCTGACCTTGCTCGCGCGACTGAACCGAGAAATGGCCAAGACCATCGTCATGGTCACGCACGACCCGCAAGCCGCGGAACGGGCGCATTCGGTCCAGCGGCTCGAAAAAGGCGTGCTGGCCTAGCCGGCGCGCAGGCAGGAGGCCATCGGCATGACCCTCTTTCATCTGGCATACAGGAATGCATGGCGGCAGAAAGCCCGCACTATCCTCACCGTGGCGGGCCTCGCCGTCGTCGTGCTGGGGCTGGGGCTGCTCCGAACGACCGTGACGGCCTGGTATGCAGGCGTAGAGGCCTCGGTGCAGAACCGGCTGATCACGCGGCATGCCGCGTCCCTGTCCATCCACCTCCCGCTGGCTTACCGGGACCGTATCGCCGCCCTCCCCGGCGTGACCGGCGTGTCCTATGCCAACTGGTTCGGCGGAGTCTATCGCGACGCCAAGGGATTCTTTCCGCAATTCGCCGTCGAGGCGCGGTCGTATCTGGACCTGTATCCTGAATTTCGGCTGACCGCGGCGGAACGGGACGCGTTTCTCGGCGATCGCCAAAGCTGCATCGTCGGCCGGAAACTCGCCGCTCAGCACGGGTGGAAGATCGGCGACCAGATCCCGCTCAAGGGCAGCCTGTATCCCGGAGACTGGGAATTCGTCGTGCGCGGGATCTACCAGGGCGCCGAACGCGCCACCGACGAGACGCTCTTGCTGTTCCACTGGGACTATTTGAACGAACGGCGTCGGGCGACTGATCCCGACCGCGCCAACACCGCCGGATGGTTCGTCGTGCAAGTCACGGAGGCCTCGCGAGCCGCCACGCTCGCGAACGCCGTCGACGCCGGTTTCGCAAATTCGGCGGCCGAGACCAGGACGGAAACCGAGCAGGCTTTTCAAATGGGATTCGTCGCGATGGCCGGCACGCTGATCCTGACGTTGGACCTCATGGCCGTGCTCCTGAACGGCATTACGCTGCTCGTCCTGGCCAATGCACTGGCGATGTCCGTCCGGGAACGGACCCGGGAGTACGCCGTGATGAAGACGCTCGGGTTCCGTCCCATCCACCTCGCCGGGTTGATCGCCGGAGAATCGCTCCTGATCGCGGCCCTGGGCGCGGCCGTCGGCGCGACGCTCACGATTCCGGCGTGCAAGGCCTATGGCGCGCTGTTGACGAATCGCCTGGGGAATTTCTTCCCGGTGTTCGCGCTGCAACTGCGGACCCTGTGGCTCATCATCGGCGCCACCCTGCTGGTCGGGCTCATGGCCTCGGTCGCGCCGATCCTGCGGGTGACGCGCATCCGCATCACGGAAGGGTTGAGGCACATCGGCTGACCATGCGGCTGCTCTTCGCCTACAGCGTTCGGAACCTGCTGGCCAGGCGCCTGACGACCGGCCTCACCGTCGCCGGGCTGAGCCTCGTGGTCTTCGTCTTCGTGGCCGCGCTGATGCTGGCCCGCGGCCTCGAGACGACCCTCGTCGGCACGGGCCTCCCGGACAACGTCCTGATCCTCCGGAAAGGCGCGACGACGGAGATCGCCAGCGGCATCTACCGGGACCAAGCCAACATTCTGCAAATCCAGCCGGAGGCCGCCCTGGGAACGGCCGGCCGGCCGCTGGCGTTCGGCGAACTGGTCGTGCTGATCACACTCACCAAGCGCGGCGAGGCCAGCACGGCGAACGTGATCCTGCGGGGTACCGCTCCGGAGGCCTTGCGTCTGCGCCCGCAAGTCCGCCTGACCCGGGGACGCGCCTGGCGGCCGGGCACGACCGAAGTGATCGCAGGCACGCAGGTCGCCGGACGATTCGAACGCGCCGGGTTGGGACAGCGCCTCCGCTTCGCCAAACGGGACTGGACCATCGTCGGCCTGTTCGACGCGGCCGGAAGCGGGTTCGAATCGGAGATCTGGGGGGACGCCGACCAATTCATGGCGGCTTACGGCCGCGACTCGTTTTCCTCCTTCACGCTGCGGCTGTCCCATCCGGCCCTGTTCGACGCGTTGAAGACCCGCCTGGAAAACGATCCGCGTCTCTCCTTCCAGATCAAACGGGAACGGGACTACTACGCCGAAAAATCCGCGATGCTCTCCGCGTTCATCACCTTGCTGGCCTCGGTCCTGACGATCATCTTCGGCATCGGGGCGATTTTAGGCGCCGCCATGACCATGCACGGATCCGTGTCGAACCGCACGGCGGAAATCGGGACGCTGCGCGCGCTGGGATTCGCCCGCCGCCACATCCTGGCCGCGCTGATCGCAGAGTCGCTCCTGATCGGAGGCGCGGCGGGGCTCTGCGGCATAGCCGGCGCCTCGCTGTTGCAGACCGTGACCGTGTCCACGATGAATTGGAGCACCTTCTCGGAATTGGCCTTCGGATTCGCTCTGTCGCCCGGCATCGTAGCCCGCGGGCTGCTGTTCGCGCTCATCATGGGATTCCTGGGAGGGCTGGCGCCGGCGACCCGCGCCGCCCGCCTCCCGATTGTCGCCGCGCTGGGGACCCGCAACGGCTGACGTCGGGCAGCTCTTCGACCACCGGACATGCCTCCTCTCCTGATTTTCCGGCCAAAAAACATACGGCTCCAAGAATTCGAACATTCTCAAATAAACGATAAGTCATTAACTTGTCACTTTGACGAGAACGTTTCTCAATATCATTTTAAACGGACTGCCGACACGATGATTATTCAAGTTCTGCCGCGCACGGAGGAAGCGCCCCTCCTTGTTCACAGTTGGGTTTTCTCATTCGCGCTCCACGGTCTGATGGTCGGAGCCGCGGTCGCCTTCTTGTCCGAGGTCCAGCCGCGTCCCCAACCGGAACCGTTCACCTGGAAGGTTGCCCTCACAAACGCGTCGATTCAGCCGCCGCTGGAACCCGAACAGCCTGCGCCGGACGAGGCAAAGTCGAGCCAAACCGCCACTCCTGTCCGGAACCAGCAACCCCCGACGCAACCGGCGACGCGATCGTCCGAGCAAGCCATCGCGACGATGCCACCGCAAGTGGTGCCGGCACATGCGCCCGAGCCGCCCAGCGCCACAGTGCAATCGAGCGAGCCACAGCGGCCCGCAGAGGCGGACGTGGCGCCACTGAACCAGGCGGTCCAGTACGTCGCCCGGCAGGAACCGGTTCAGGAACAACAGCCTGAGACTCGGGAGAGCCAGCAACCGATCCAACCGGCCCAGGTAGCCGGCCTCTCGACCACCCCGGTTGAGCAGACTCATCAAGCAGCGCCTGCCGAAGCCCAACCAACGATCTCGACGTCCCCCGGGCCGGCGTCCGCCGAGCCGGAGCCGCCTGTTCCGTCCGTGACCGCAGCCTTCCCGTCGAACCGTCCGACTGATCCGGCTCAGGCAAGCGTGCCGGGGACAAGTACGTCCGCCGCTCCCGCTCTCGTGAAGGCCAACGCGGCTGCCGCCTCCGCCCGAACGGGCAAGGCGGATCATCGGTGGCTGGCCGAGACCCTCTGGCACCGGATCCAACGGCTCAAACAGTATCCCAAGCTGGCTCGAAACCAGGGATGGGAAGGGCGGGTCGTCGTCCGGGTGTTGATCAAAGAAGACGGCAGTCTCATGGACGCAAACGTCGTCGAAAGCTCCGGCTTCGAGATCCTCGACCTCGACGCCGTCGACCTCATCCGGCAGGTGTGCCCGCTGACGCTCAAACAGGCCCTGGGCCAAACTCACGTGGCCATCCACATTCCCATCCAGTACCGACTCGATCAATAAGCAAAGGAGACCAACATGAACACCCCTACCCTGCTTCGCATCGTGCTGATCGCCATGGCCTGGGCTCTCCCGACCGCCGCTCTGGCGGAGGGGGGCAAGCCGGGCTTCCTGATCGTGGCCCCGGATCGCGGATTCCTGGGCAATCAGGAAATCCAGGCCCTCGTCCAGGACTTCAAGAAAGACTACCTCGGAGCACTGGCCCTGATCGGCCGGGATTATGCTGGCCCGGAAAACGAATATGCCGCCTATGCGACCAAGGCCATTCAGGAGTTGAAGCAGGCCGGGGCCACGGAGATCGTAGCCGTGCCCCTCTTCCTCTCGGCCTCCGATCCGCTGTTGAAGCGGGTGGCGCCGGCGCTGCCGGCCTACGCCGGCGGCCTGGCCGTCCGCTGGGCTCCGGCCATGGCGGACGATTACCTGATCGGGCAAGTCCTGCTGGACCGGGTCGCCGCAATCAGCCAGCAACCGGCCGCCGAGCGTCTGATTCTGATCGGCACGGGCGCCATGGACGACGAGAACCAGAAAGCGCTGAAGACGGACATCGAGAAGCTGCTGGCCTACGTACAGCGCTACAAACGCTTCCGGGAGGCCGAGGCCGTCGTCTACTTCGACCGCGAGGCCGAGGGAGCGGAGAAGAAAAACCAGGAGATCAAGGCCCGCGTCCTCGCCCAGATCGCCAAGCAGGGGCGGACGGTGATCGTCCCCGCCTTCATCGGCCCCAAGTTCGACAACGCCATGGCGCTCAGTTCCTGGCTCGAGCAGCAGTTCAAACCCCTTCAAGTGGCCTATCAGCAGTCGGAGTTGCTGCCCCACGCCAACGTCCTGCTCTGGCTCAAGAAGACCGCGAACCGTTCGGTCGCCGCCGCGCCCGGCGAGATCGGCGTCGTCATCATGCCCCACGGCTCCACGCAACCGTGGAACGACGCGGTCGAGCGGACGATCGCGCCGTTGAAAGCCAAACATCGCATTGAGATGGCCTACGGGATGGGCGATCCCTGGATCATCCAGGACGCGGTGACGCGCCTCGAGCAGCAGGGCGTGAAGCGCATCGTGTTCGTCCGGATGTACGCGCTGGAATCCCACATGAAACCCCTAACCGACTACATTCTCGGCCTCTCGGACCGCCCGCCGAGCGACGGGCAGGGGCACGGATTCGACCACGAGGCGGTCCCGCCCCATCAGATCCGCAGCGCCGCCCTCTTCTCGACCTTCGGCGGCTACGAAGAGTATGCCGGTATCAGCCAGGTCATGTGCGACCGCATGATGGAAGTGAGCAAAGACCCGGGCAAAGAGACCGTGATCCTGCTCGCCCACGGGGAAGGCACCGACGAGGGCAACAGCAAGTGGCTGGCGATCATGAACGGCAACATCGAACGGATCAAAAAGGACCCGCGGTGCGCCAGGTTCAAGACCATCCGGGCGGCGGCGGTCCGCGAGGACTGGCCGGACAAGCGCAAAGCGGCGGTGGAGGAAGTCAGACACATGATCGAAGAGGACGGAAAGAACAGCCGGGTAATCGTGATCGCCAATCGCCTGTACGGCTCGGGGCCGTACAGGAAAATGCTCAAAGGACTGCAGTATGACCTCAACGAGAAGGGATTGGTCCATCCCGTGATTACCCGCTGGCTCGAGGAAGGCATCGGCCAGGTCGGCACCGCGCTGGCAAGACCGAGCGACTCGTTTCAGCGGCTCGCCCAGCAGTAACCGCGAGCACAGGTCGCCGTGAGAACAGGCCGCCGGGCCTGCGGGATTCGTACGCCCGCAGCCCGGCACAGGAGACGTGTTGTCGCAACGAGCCCGGTCGAATATGGGCATCCACACAGAAGGAGCAGTGACAATGGAACCGAGAAAACGAACGCCGTCCCGTGTTTTCCGCGCGTTGGCGCTGGCCTGGTGTCTGACGGCCGGCACGCAACCCGGCGCCCTGTGGGCCCAGACCAGGATGCCGCCGTCGATGCCGCCGTCGACGCCCACCATTTCGCAGCCTGATTCCTCCGGTCAACAGGACCCTGGCGCCTCCCAGGAAACCACCGGCCCGCAGGGGGCTGGCGCGCCGGTGGAGAGCCCGGACTATCTGCTCCCGATCGAAGGCAACGAAACCGTCATCACCGGCACCTGGACGCCCCACGCCCAGCGGGACTCGCCGGTGGAAATCGAGCGCATCACCGGCAAGATGCTGGAGCAGGCCGGCGCGACGAACATCGGGCAATCCCTGCAGGACGTGCCAGCGGTCCAGCCCGGCCGCGGCGGAGGCGGCTTCCCCCAGTTCCAGATTCAGGGGCTCCCGTCCATCAATACGCTCTTCCTGCTCAACAGCCAGGAAGTGATCGGCACGATCGAGGGCGCCACGTTCACGCGCGACATTCTGGCCTCGCCGGAAATCGACTCCATCGAAATCGTGAAAGGCGCGGCGGCGGTGCAGTACGGGAGCGATGCGATCGCCGGCGTCATCAACATCCGCACGAAATACGCGACTAAAGAGGCGGGGGCCACCATGTTCGGCCAATACGGCCGATTCAACACGGCCACCGTGTTCGGCGCGCCGCAATTCAAGGTCGGGAAATTCAGCGGATTCTTCTCGGCCGGCACGCAATCGACCACCGGTTTCGACCTGAACCAAGCCACCCCTCAGACGGACGGCCCAGCCCAGGCCAACACGAAAAGCCTGAGCGGGAACCTCGCCTACGAGTTTTCGCCCCGCTCGAAGCTCTCCTTTTACTCGCGCTACTCGGACGACGAACGCAAGACCCGACAGAATCCCTCTCCGGCCGGCACCAGCATCCGCGAAGTGAAAGCCGACGTCCAGCGCTCACAGAACATCCTCCGATGGGATTATCAACCGGACGCGGTCTCGAACCTGATCGTCTGGGGCCACTACCAAAATTTCCTGAGCGACTCGTCCACCTTCCGGCTCGGCGACAACACCAGGACCCGCTACTCCAGCTTTACGCAGGAACTGTTCGAACCGCAATTCCAGTACAGCCGGCAGGTCGGCAAGGAGCACCTCCTCACGGGCGGCGGCGAATACGATATCCGGCGGGGCCGGGGGGTGAATCTGAAGGGAGGCGCCACGCAGTTGAACGAGTCCGCCCTCTGGGCTCAGGACGAAATCACCCTGATGAAGGACGTGGAAATCATGATCGGCGGACGCTACACGTCCAATAGCAAGTACGGCGGGTTCTTCAGCCCGCAGACGACGATCCTGGTCAAGCCGGGCGACTTCCGCGGGCGCTTTACCTATACCAGGGGGTTCCGAAGCCCCGACCTGGTCGAAACCGGGGGCGCCTTCGTGGAAGGCGGAGGAGTCGGCATCGTCGGCCGGGAGAACCTGCAGGCGGAAAAGTCCGTTAGCTACACGACGAACTTCGAATACTATTGGGAAAAGGCCAAGATCGGCGCGAGCTTCTTCCGGCACCAGGTCAGCAATCAGATCCAGTTCCTGGCCGGGGGCTGCTCGGCCGCCGAAGCCGCCGCGCTCGGCGTCACACTGCCGCTGTGCTTCAAGGGCACGAACGTGAGCGCGGTCCAGAGCCAGGGATTCGAGCTCGAGGCCGGCGGCAAACCGGCCAATTGGCTGTACGTCGAAACCGGCTACATGTACCTGGACGCGTACGACCAGAACACGGGTTCGCAACTGTTCCAACGATCGCCGCACTCGTTCAAGTCCAGGGTCGTGGTGGAACATGACGGCTGGAGCCTGACGACCCGCCTTCGCTGGTACTCTTCATTCGGGTTCGGCGACCTCAATACCAACCAGAAGATCGACCCGAACGAGAAAGCGCCGTCCAACTTGCAGCTCGACATGCGGCTGGCCAAGACGCTCAAGAACGGCATCGAAGTCTACGGCGGTGGAGAAAACATGACGTCCTCCCGGATGAATTTCAGTTCGGGACTGATTCCGCAGACGGGCGTCATGCTCTGGTTCGTGGGTATGCGGATGACCCTGTAGGGTGGCCATTCAACTGGAGAGGAGGTGCGCGATGGCGAAGCTTGAACCGGCGGTGTGGGCTCCCTATTGCATCATCGCCGGCACCTTGATCGTGTCGATCCTTGCGGGCAAGGGCTGCGCCGCCGCTCCGGACGGCCCCACGGAGGCACGGCAAGAGAACGGCCGTGCACAGGCCGAAGCCGGGCCGTCTGCGCCGGTGCTGGGGAAGGATACCGTCTTCACCGGCACCAGGACGCAGCACAAACAAAAGGACTCCCCCGTGAAAATCGACCGGATCACCGGCACGACCTTGGAACAAGCCGGCGCGACGAACATCGGGCAATCCCTGCAGGACGTGCCCGGTCTTCAGCCGGGAAGGTAGCGATGGGGCGTCAACCAGCGAAAGGAGGGGGCACGATGTCTTGCCCAAGATGCAAAGGCTTGATGGTCACCGAACCCTTTTCGGATTTTTATGCGATCGGCATTCCCCGGAGGTGCGTGAACTGCGGAGCCTTTCCCTATCTCAGCACCGTCTGGCCTGGCCCTTCGGGACACCAGCTCCAAAAGCGGAAGAGGTTGCTGCGACTCGCGCCAGGCCGCACGCTGCCCAACTCCCGGTGACCGGAACAGACTGCGTCCAAACTGCCAACCGATTCCCCGCCTCCTTCGTTGCGGAAGCACGGCTCCAGCCGCTATACTGCGGGGGAACGATTTCACGGAGGAAGCAACGCGGCACCATGGCAGCCCTCACCGTCGAACAGGTCGAATCCCGATTGAGTTCGGTCCGCTGCGCCATCTGCAAGACCAGCGGGTTCTCGATCGACCGCCGGACCATGCAGGCGGATGGCGACTGGAAGGGCGCCTGCCAGAAGTGCCGCTACAGCTTTCCCGTCTACACCAACATGGAGTTCTACCTGCGGACCCAGCCGGACGTGCCCTACCGGCTCAAGGAGATCACCTGCCCCGCCTGCGAGCACCGGGGCGTGGACCTGGACTTCCGCATCGTCATGTCGGTCCGCGAAGCCATCTATTTCGTGACCTGCGCCGCCTGCGGGCACAAGTTCCCGGAACAGTCTTCCCTGGAAGCCTTCGAATAACCAAACCCGCCCCGCCCGATTGGTGTATACTGTACCCATGGATAAGCCCAAGACCCAACAGCCGCCGGAAGTAGAGCAGAAATCCCGCAAAGAGATTCCGCTCATCTCCGTTCCCAACGACCGGGACATGATCGCGTCTGAAATGGAAGAACTCTTCGACGAAGACAAGGTGACACACAAGCACGGTTCAGCAGAACCCGAAGCAGACTAATTCCCAGCCTCAGTTCTCAGCCTTCACACACCATATCTTCTGTGCTGATCCGTTTAGCAGGCTGACCGTTCCTGCCTGCTCAGACGCTTCGGCTTGACCGCAGTAAGCGTCGCATCTGCTGGCCTGCGCAACTTGCTGGCTTCCTGCTCCGCAAAGCCAGCTTCAAACAGTGCTCGGCCTCCTTCGGAACGCATCTGCTCGCTAACTCCCGGTGCCCTCGCCTCCGCGATTCGCGACGCAGGACCGGTCAGCCTGCTAAATGCTAACAAAGGGGAAAGGCGACGAGTCGCTTGCAGACCCGTCGCCTTTCTGTCGCGGTGAAGCATCGCTCCTCACGGAGAGTGCCTTGTTGGCTAACCCTTTTGAGCAACCTATAGGGTTCCGCCCAGCTATCCCAACCCAGTGCCGAGAAAAGACTCCCACCACCTTTCAAGCAGCCTTCGCCACATATTCTCAACTGCTACAACTTCGTGATTTTGATTTCTTGAACCATCGCATCGGGGGTTTCGCGACGAGTTCCAGGCCACTCCAGTTCAAGTTTTATCTCAGCCGGAGGTCCCTTCTCAAAGAAGACTTGAACTTTGAAGCGGTGCGTGCCAGGCGGAATATGAGAGGTCATCTTCCTTGGCCATGTACCTGGCTGAACGATAAAGCGAAGCTGTGGAGTATCCACACCCCCCGAAAGTAATCCGTCGGTTATTCTTTGAAGTTCTGGTGGATAGATACGAGCAAATGGAATGAGGACTTTGTCCTGGGGTGGGATTTCCGTCGACTTGGTGCCGTCCCATTCTAGATAAACTGGCTCAGCATTCATCCAGGCCTTGAAGGCATTGCCCTCTAGTTGCTGGAGATCTACAAGTTTCACATGTTTGACTATAAGAGTGGTTTCAGAAGATTTGTTTTCGATTTGCACTCGAAATCTATAACCTCGGAACGATTCATTCCCAAGAACAACTTGCTCCACAAATGGCTTTTCGTTCTTAAACTCGATGCCAGCGATCTGTTTCTTGGGCAGAAGTTTCTCCGCAGATGGAGCATGAACAGAGCGGTCCGTCCCGATATTAATGTTCACATCCCGGCCAGCCTGGATTGACTGTGGCGAATCTTTCATTTCCTGAACGACGTTGCCACTGTCGCCACCCCCCTTGCTGAAAAGCGAGAATACACCACTTATAACCGCAGCAAAAACAACAGCGACCGCCCCAATCCAGGCCGTTTTGACAGCGACTGACTTAGGCATATACTTACCCCTACCTCACGTGACGATCCATACTCACCGCCGCGAATCCTATGCGCTTTTTCAGAGTAGAGCAAGAACGTTGTGCGTGATCCATTCCGAGCAGGGACAGGTCCCTCAGCGGCCTGTCCCTGCCACCCCCTCTCTCTTTTGCCTCGGCTGGAATCTTTTCCACAAGGAGGCATGTGGCGGCGAGCGATGTCCGCCGGAGCGGCGGGGTCCCCGCCCGGCGTCAGGAGAAGGAAAGCTGGAACTGACCGAGGCGTCGCAATTGAAAATCGTGGCCGAGGGAATTCCAGAAGGTTTCCGCTCCTGACCGCCGTGGAAGGGGTGCCGTGGGAGGCGCGGAAGCGAGAGGCCGCATGCCTCCGCCCTCTCCTCGTCAATCGCGCTCTTCAAACCGATCTGATGATTTCGACTGTGGCTTCGGATGGAATGCGGCCGATGGTGGACTCCCGGCCTTTCCGTTCTTTCCGGACAATCTGATCGATCCTGACGATCGCGCCGCGGTGCCAGTCGTCCACGGGCGCATTCGAGTCCGACCGCAGCCGATCCTGCCGACCCACTTCAGGCCGCCCCATCTCATTACACAGCCAGGCCCTCTTCTCCCCCTTCATGATGCGCAGCTCGCTCACCACCCGATAGACCTCCGGACTGCGCAGCACGATGGTCTGTCCGTCTTTTCTGAGGAGAAGGTAGGAAAACTTCAGCGCGTCTTTGATAAAGCCCACCCTCCGGTCGATGGCCGCAACGACCGGCGGCGGCTCCCAGAGCCGCTCCTCATGGCACCAGTCCTCTGCCTTGACGAGGGCTGGGCAGGGTCGCTCGTGCAGGCAGGGGCTGTAGACGTTGCAGGCCCCGTCCGTCACCAACTGGTCACGAAGCTGGAGCAGAGGCCTGGAGGTGTCGCGCAAGGCCGGTTCCACGATCATCATGGTGCCCTGCGGATGCAGGAGGCCGAGGAGGTCGCGGAGCAATTGGACCCGTCTGGTGATCGGATCACGGGCGTCCGGGAACAGTTCGTTCACGACGTTCCCCAGGACGATCAAATCGTAGGGTCCATTGGCCACGCTCGTCGGAAACCTGCCTGCGCCCCACCCGCCCATGTCTCCTTTGACCGTGACCAGACGCAGGCTTGGCCCTAGCTCGATTGCCTTGTACGCATTCCACAGCCGTTCGCACAGGCCCAGGGCCAGAGCCGACCGTTCCACGGTCACGACTTCGCCTTCGACGTCGCGCAGGGCCTCGGTGGAGTTCAGCCAATCCAAGACCGCGAGCCCCGTAGTGCCGATCCCGCCACCGAGATCCAGGACCCTAAACTGCCCCTTGGCTCCCTGTCCTGCCGCAAGGGGTGGCGGCATCTCTTCCAGCAGGGCTTGGACTTTGGCGAGATTCACCGGAAGGTAATAGGCCAGGTAGGCGGCTCGAAGCTGATCCTGATCCAGGTAGGACGTCCGGAGGTCTTGCCGGTCCTTGGTGAAGAGTTGCGAGAGCGATTCCACCCCGTGGCAGAGCTGTGGCAGTCGGGCTTCCAGGACGTCCTGGTCCGTCAATCCGGATGCCTCGGCGAGGACTTTCAGTAAGGGAGTTGAGAGGGATTGGGCCATGCGCCGGTTGACCGTTAGAAAGGTCGTAGTGTATCTTGAACTACCCTCGAACTACTAGGGAGCCACGACCATGACAGACCCGATCATGCAAGCCTATCTCGCGGTCGAACGGGCCATGGAGCAATACAACCAGGCGCTCGAAGACCATGTCAAAATCCTCCGGTCGGCCGAATCCACCGACGCCGCCAAGCTCGAACGGATGACCCACGGAGCCAGGGCCATGCGCGACAGCAGCTCGATCTATCTCACCTACGCCAAGTTTATCGCCTACGGCATGCCCGAGAGCGAAGAGACGATCCAGGACGATCTTCAATCCTGAAGAGCCGGCCGGCGAAAAAACAAAGAGCCCAATCCTACAGAGGATTGGGCTCTTGTTTTGCAAACCTCGCCGGCCGATCAGATATTCTGCATGAAGTGGGATACGCTCGCCTGATCCACGTCCGTGCCCATAATGGCCGACAGCGGCACGTTGGTTGACTTCTTGCCGGTCAGGCCGGACTCCACTTCATCCACGATCAATTCCACTGGCATGGACTGCCCGCCGTAGACGTGCGGCCCGGCGATAATTTTCGCCTTGGAATGGCCGTAGATCGCCGTCGCCACGTCCTTGGCCAACCAGCCGACGTAATTGAATTCGGGCACCACGATCAGCTTCACATCCTTGCAGAGATCGCGCAGTTCCTGCGTGGGGAACGGGCGCAGCGACCGGATCTTGATCAATCCGACCTTGATGCCCTTCTCGGCGCAGAGACGGACCGCTTCTCGGGATTGCGCGGCCGCGCTGCCGGAGGCGATGATCACCGCATCCGCCTTGTCCACGTTCTCCGCCGTGCACAGTCCGCCCATATACTTGGTGATGTATTTCCTGGACCGCTCGACCGCCGCCCACACTTCCTGCTGCCAGACCGCGTGGATGTTGTAGGCCATGAAGTTCGACTTCTGCACCGGGGCGTCACGCGACAACCGGGCGGGAGGATTTTCCGCGTCTAGCACCGGCACCGCGCCGCGCCACGCTTCACGGGGCGGCAGCTTCATGCTCTTGTCCTGCATGCGCACGTACCCGCGGGCGTGGGTGACGAAAAAGCCGTCGCAGCAGACGCCGACCGGCAGGGTCACATCGTTCATCTCGCTGATGATGAACCCCTTCATGATGAAGTCGAACATGTCCTGCTGGTTTTCGGCGTGGAAGACGATCATCCCGCAGTTCAGTAGATATGCAATCTCGATGTTGTCCGGCTGGATGGCCAGCGGCGCATTGACCACCCGGCAGGTGAACATCGCCACCGCCGGCAGCCGATGGCCGGGCCAGGAGGCGATCCCTTCGAGGCCGCGCAGCGTCCCCGGCCCCGCCGTGGCGGTGAAGCAGCGCACGCCGGCCCGGGACCCGCCTGCGATCGCCGCCATGACGCCGACTTCTTCCTCGCCCCGGTAATATTCCTTGACGTAGCCTTCGCCGTACAGCACGCCGACCAGTTGCATGGTTTCGCTCTGCGGCGTGATCGGATAGGCGATCGCCATATCCACGTTCGACCGGCGAATGGCTTCCTTGGCCGCTTCGCTCCCCGTGATAAACTCCTTGGTCCGCGGCGCATCGAAGAACATGTATTCGGGCGTGACCACGCGCTGTTTCTTGGCCTCCGCGTGCGGGTCCTTCTTGACCTCGGTCTTCGGAGCCGCCGCGACGCTGGTGATCGGATCGCCCTGCGGATTGGTTTTGACTTCGGTGTCCAGGGATTCGCTCATCGTTGCACCTCTCTGTATATCGGTCAGGTCTGCGACCTTACCCTTCGCGCTTCATCTGTTCCGGGTTGTGACCAAAGGCTGTGGCGCCTGCCGTGCCGCCCGGCGTGGGCATGAAGGCCAGCGGATTCGTGTGGGTCTTACCCCCATGCACCTTCGACTGGGTGCCGGTGAAGCGGACGTTCTCGCCGTTCGCCGGCAGCTTGAGGCCCATCTCCTCGCGCACCCGCTTGAAAATCTGGGCGACCTTCTTGAGCTTGGCCGTGTCCGAATCGCGGATCGTGAGCATGGCGTCCTCGTGCCCCTGCTCCGCGCAGACCGCGCCCGTGCAGCAGTTCGTGCCGGCCCGGATCATTTTCAAGGTCAGGTTGGCATAGTGACAATGGACGCCGATGAAGATGCAGGCTTCGATCTTGTTGCCCCAGATCGTCAGATTCGGATGGTTCGGATTGATCACTTCCTCATGGTCGATCTTCGGATACTTGGGCCGGTAGTCCGGCATGGGGATGATCAACACGTCCGGGATCTGCGCCGCAATCTCCAGCACCGCCTTGGCCTTCTCCACCGCGTGATCGTTCCAGGCCCAGAGCACCATCGGGCCGGGAAAAAGCGTGGCGTTCGGGCTCGTCAGCATCTTCCGCGCCATCTCCTCGATCACCAGGTCCTCATTGGGCTCCAGCAGCCCGTACATGAGCCCCTGGCCGGGATCGGGCAACATCACGCCCAACTGCGCGGCCGAGGGAGGATGGAACCCGGCCGGGCCGGGGACAATAATGCGTTCTGGCTTCTGTTCCGTCGTCTTCACGCGTTCTGTCTCCCTTAACTAGCCGACGACCGGACTGGCCAGCACGGCGGTGGTGCTCTTCTCGCCGTACACCACGTTGTCGGTAATAGCCGCATTCGGCAGCTGGTCGATCATGATCATCTTGATCGCGTTATGTTTGGCCATGTTGTCGCACACCCATACGCACTGAGCGCAGCCCTTGCACCGATCCACCGCCACGTAGGCCGCGCCGTACTTGTAGCCTTTGTCCTTCCCGGCCTGGTCGTTGTAGAGGATCGTGTTTGCCTCGGGACAGAACTGGGTGCAGAGCTTACAGCTCGTCTGGGCACAAATGTCAACGTTGATATCGGCCACAAGATACATGGAGATTCCTCTTTTTTATGGCGGTCAGACTCTCGCCGCGGCGGCCGCTTCCGCCTTCTTGGCGGCCTTGCTGATTTCGTCCCAACCGTGCGCAGCCGCAAAATCCCAGCCGGCCTTGATCACCGCCACGTTCTTATCGATCAGTTCCTGCTTCTTCTTGAACTTCCGCTCGACCACGCTGTCCAGGGCCGCGGTGCCGCCCGACACGACAAACCCCTTGCCGAGGAACCGGTCCTTCACCGCCTGCTCCAACGCGGCGATGGTGGTCAGGCCGGTGATGCAGCCGATCGCACCCATCAGCGCCATATTGGTCGCCAAGTCCATCCCGGCCACCTCCAGCGAGATCTTCGTCGCGGGCAGATAGTAGAGTTTCGCGCGGCGCTCCTCCAACTCGCGGGCCTGATCCTTGTGCAGCTTCATCGGCCCGTCGTTGTTGATCAACGCGACCCCGTCCTCTTTCAGCCCGAAGTAGAAGGGCATCGTGTAGGACTTGCCGTGCGTGATGACCTGCGGGTGGAAAATGATGATGATGTGCGGGAACGTGATCTCCCCGATCTCGTAGATCGGCTCATCGGACACCCGCACGTAGCTCTCCACCGGCGCCATCCGCTTTTCAGAGCCGTAGAACGGGACGATCGTGCTTTCCCCGCCCGCGTTGATGACCGCCGTGCTCAGGATGTGCGAGCCGGTGACGACCCCCTGGCCCCCGACGCCGGCCATCCGAATGTTGAAGCGTTTCGCCATCGCGCCCTCCGTACCAACCTTCGGTTGAGCCGCCGCGTTCGATCACATCGCGGCGGATAGTGACTTTGCCTCCAGTAGGCTCAAATTCTTCCAGCTTGCGAGAACCGCCGGCTTAGGCCTTGGTCACCGCCGGAGCCGGCTTCGGCAGAAACTCCTTGTAGCCGTAGCGATCTGCGAGGAATTGCTTGGCTTCGTCGGTCACGTACTCGGTGAACTGGTAGCGGTCGCCTTCGACGTTCTTGGCGTCTTCCATGACTTTGTCCGTGGGAATGGCGTATTCGATGTTGCAGGAGGTGTAGGCTTGAATGTAGCTGGAGCCGACTTCGCGCGCGATCAGCACCGCCTTCTTGATCACCGCTTCGACCCGCCGCGGATTGTTCGGCACGACGGTGGCGACATAGGCACAGCCCGCCAGCTTGGCCAGGCTCACCATGTCCATCTTCTCGAACTTTTTGCCGAGCGGGGCCATCTTGAGCACGGCGCCCTTGTTGGTCATGCCGCTCTCCTGGCCACCGGTGTTCCCATACACTTCGTTGTCCAGCATGATCGTCGTGAACCGCTCGTGACGAAACCAGGAATGCACCACCTGCTGGAAGCCGATATCGGCCGTGCCGCCGTCGCCGGCCATCACGACCACATCCTTGGGCTTGTCGCCGAAGCGCAACCGCAGCCCGCGAGACAGTCCGCTCGCCACGCCGTTCTGGTCTCCGTAGTTGCCGTAGACGAAGGGAATGGCGGCCTGCGAGATCGCCAGGCGGCCGCATCCGGCCGTGCCGACCGTGATCGTATCTTCCGGATTCGGGAAGGAGATCATAGCCAGACGGATGAAGAGCGTCATGGCGCAGCCGGCGCACATGGGATGCTCCTCCAGAATTTCCTTGAAGCTCCCCATCTGCGATACGGTCGTCTTCTTGCCGAAGGGACCGTGCTCAACCATGTCCTTGTATTCCTTGGGCATGAACTTGTCGAAGCCCGGCGAGAACTTCACATAATCGAGACTCATGTGGACACCTCCCAATCTATAGCGACCACCGGACTTCATCCGGCCGGCCAACAGTCTTGTTTGATCGACTCTATTGTGAACTGATCGTTTATTGAACGACGCCCACGATGCGTAAGATACCGTGAGCCGGCTGATAGAAACGGCCTAAAACCTCGTCTTCCCACAGACTTGGACGCGATCGAGTCTAGCAAAGCGTCCCGAAGATTGTCAATCGCTAAAGTCCCCCCTTCGAGGGCTTCACGCAAGCGTAGCTGGACCGTATAACATGTCGGATATTAATGCAACTTGGCAGAAGACCCACCTGAGACGAAAGAAGGCCTAGAGGCCCTTTTCGCGCTAGGCCATTTGGGCTAAACCAGGGGCAAAAAGACCGTAAAAAATTCAAAAAACCAGGTAAAATCCCCCACTTTGGCTTGACGCTCCAGGCAGCCATTCCCTATAATGACGAGACTTTGCAGGCTGGGCCTGCGTTTGGCCATCTACTCATCATGTCATGCGGGAAGAAGAGTGGTCGGTTCCTGAGCACTGCACCCTGACTCGATAAGGCCGGTCGGCATGGCTCGTACGTTGGGCGTCAAGCCGCTCACAGTCGAAAGCCTCGACAGGATCAAACGCACCGCGTCTGATCTTGTCCGCCAAGCCAGCAAGAGCCTGCGACACTGTCATTACGCAGACCTGCGCATCGAACTCGTCGAAATCAAATCCGCCCGATCAGAGAACGGATCCGGAAAATCCGCGTCCGACGACTATACCTTCGGCTTCGGCATCCGGGTCCTGGCCGGCGATCCCCTGCCGGCCCCTGGCTATTTCGGCCACCGCCTGGGGAGCGCAGACCTGCCCAAATTGGCCCCCCTCATCAAAACCGGACTGCGCCAGGCCTATGAACGGGCCATGGCCAATGCACGCTACAAGGCCGAGATGCGCAAGTGTTTCAAGGAGTTGGGCGACAGCCTCGCCGGCTTGCCCCTGGCGCCGATCGAAACCCACCAGGATACCGTCAAGGCCGAGTATGGGATCGACCCCCGCTCCGTCCCCCTGGCCGAGGTCGCCCGGTACACAACCGAGGTGTCTCGGGCCGTGAAAGGCCTGGGCCAGCGCATCCGGTTCAATGCCATTGCGACCAGCACGAGCTTCAGCCGAGAACTCTTCGCCAGCTCGGAAGGAACCCTGATCGACCAGTCCTTCGCCACCACGTTGGGCTTCTGCTCCGTGGTCGCGGAAAACGACCAGGCGGAACAGTCCCTCTACGACTACATCGGCCACCAGCGCGGCTGGGAAGTGGTCACGGAAGGGACCAGGACCGAGTTGATCCGCCACTTGGATCTGCTCACGTTCTCGACCAGCTTGGCCCATGACTGCCTCAAGCTGATCGATGCGCCGCCGCTCAAAGCAACGGACAAGGACGTGGTGGTGGTCACGGACCCGCACTACAACACGCTGAAGGCCCATGAAATCATCGGGCACCCGACCGAGCTGGACCGGGCTCTCAAGATGGAAACGGCCTATGCCGGACGCAGTTGGTTGCTGCGGTCGCTGAAAGAGACCCAGCTCGGCAAGCCGGTGGCCTCTCCGTTCGTCACCGCCTATTCCGATCCAAGCCTGCCGGGGCTCGGCCATTACGCCTATGACCATGAAGGCACGCCGGCGCACAAAGTCATGCACATCGAGAAGGGGGTGTTCAAAGGATTCATGAACAGCCGCCAGACCGCGGCCATCCTGGGCGTGGAGCCCAACGGTTCATACAAAGCCATCGAGGCCTCTCTAGTCCCGTTGATTCGAATGTCCAACACGGTCTTCGGCGCCGGCTCGCAGGACCCCCAGAAGATCATCGGCGAGGTGGATCGCGGTTACTACCTGGTGGGACACCGGACCCCGTCCATCGCCGAGTCCCGCGAAAACTTCAGCATCTCGGCCCAAAAGGTGTACGAGATTCGGAACGGACAAATCGGCCAACTCTATCGCGGCGGAGGCATGACCGCCGATACCAAAGACTATTTGATGAAGGTGGATGCGGTTGGAAAGGACTTCCGCCTCTTCCCCATCCCCAATTGCGGCAAGGGCCAGCCCATGCAGACAAAGCGGCTCGGCAACGGAGCCCCGACCATGCGCAGCCGTGCCCGCCTGACCGGCCTATGATCTCTCTCGCCACATTGAAAAGCGCCGTCCAGCGTGCGCTCCGACAGGCCGCCCAGGCCAAGGATGTCCAGGAAGCAGAGGTCTATGCTTCCAGCACGGGGCATCTGCTCTGCCGGCTGAATTACACCTCTGCCATCCCCTGCAACGGCGTCGAAGAACCGAAATCGTCCGAGGCCTTCGGCCTCGGCATCCGGGCGGTCTTCTCCGGAACGGACGGCCCGCGTATCGGCTTCGGCAGCGAGGCCAGAGACCTCTCGCCGACCGGCATCAAACGGGCGCTGGAGAAGGCCAGGCAGAATGCCGTGCCCGACCCGGAATTCATGTCCTTTCCGGCTCCGCCACAGGCCCGGTCTCCGAAGCTTGCCCCCTCCCATGACCGCGCGATCATGGACCTCAAAGACGGCACGCTGGTAGAAGCCGGGTGGAAAGTTCTCCAGGAAGCGCTGAAGACCTTCGCATCTTCGGAGCCGCTCGCCAAACTGGCCGGCTCCAAGGAGAAGCTGGCCAACCTGGGCCTCATCGTGGGCGGCGACGTCAGTCTCTTCCGGCAACGCATCGCCATCGGCTCCACCCGGATGCCCAAGGTCCAGACCGACGAATCCACCTATATCACTTCGTCCGTCACCTCCATGGTGGAACGGAAAGCCGCTAAGGGCAGCGGCTATGCGGCGGCTACCCATCTGGCTAAGTTCAAAGGAGAGGCGGGCGCCGACGCGGCCCGCAATGCCATCCTCGGCGCGGGCGGGCAGCGTCTGCCCAGCGGCACCTACAACGTGGTCCTGGGCCCGCAGCCGGTGGCAGACCTCATGACGAATCTCCTCCTCCCCAGCTTGAGCGCCGACGCCTTTTACAGTTGCAAGTCGGCCTTCCTCGGGGAAGTGGGCCGCCCCGTGGCTGCCGATCTCCTGACCATCTACGACCATGGAGCCGCCAAGGGCTTTGTCGGCACCAAACGCCTCACCTGCGAAGGCCTGCCGACCGGCCGGACCAACCTGATTCAGGCCGGCGTCCTGCAAGGCCTGCTCTCGAACCACTATGAAACCCAGCGGCTCCTGAAGGACCCGCGCGCGCGGGAGAAGCTGGGCCTGAACCCGCAGGAACACCAGGAGGTACTGATTCCGCGCAACGGCTTCCGCCTCTCCAACAGCGGCGGACGGCAGTTCGATGCGCTGCCTTCGATCGCCGCGACCAACCTGTTCATCGAAGGCTCCGCACCCCACAGCAGAGAGAGCCTGCTGGCGTCGGTCGGCACCGGAGTCTACATCGGCCGCATCTGGTACACCTATGCGATGAACGGGCTCCGGGCCGGGGACTTTACCTGCACCGTCGTGGGCGATTCCTTCCTGATTCAAGACGGACGCCTGACCGCTCCTTTGCGCGGCAATACCATTCGCATCACGGGCAACATCCGGTCCCTCCTGCGGCAAGTGACCGGCGTCACCAAGCAGGCCCAGCCGATCATCGGCTGGTCGGCCGATGAAGTCATCTACGCCCCCGAGATCGCCGTCCGCGGCCTCCACCTCGCCGAGATTGCCCAATTCATGGAATCCGTGTAAAATCAGCCTTTCTTATTCATTCGATGTCCATGAGCAACCAGAACTAACCCCATGCCATCGCGCGTCATCATTCCCGGCGAAGAGGACGGAGCCAACCACGTGGGCGGGGTGCACAATCGCCCCCCGATCCCGATCGTCCCGGACGGAGCCCCAAAGGCGGAGTGTCCCAAGTTCATGAGCCACGGACCTTGCGGCGGGGTGCGCAAAGGCGGCTTCTGCGAGGTCTACCCGGAGATGATGTGTCCCTGGGTCACTCTGTACTTTCAACTGGAGAAAATCGGCCAGGTTGAGTGGATGACACGCGTGTGAACGCCGTGAAGCGTTCCTCGTAAAGCGTGAAGCGTCCAAACTCCAAAACGAGATACGCTTCACGAGATCTGAACGACGACGCGGCGAGGAGTTGTGAGTGAAACGTAAGGCGAACAAGACACGGCTAGGCTATGACGAGCGGCACGCCAGGAGCGGCGTATCGGCCAAACTCCCCGAGATCGAGACCTGGCCCAACCAATATAAGGGCTATGAGATCACGATCGAGATTCCGGAATATACGGCCATCTGCCCGAAGACCGGCCTGCCGGACTTCGGAACGATCCGTCTGCGCTACATGCCGGACAAGGCCTGCCTGGAACTGAAATCGCTGAAGATGTACATCCATGCCTACCGGAACCTCGGCATCTTCTACGAGAACGCCGTCAACCGCATTCTCCAGGACGTGGTCGCCTCCTGCCGGCCGGTCTGGGCCGTCGTCACCGGCGAGTTCACCGCCCGCGGCGGGCTCCACAGCCGGATCGAAGCAAAGTATCCCTGATTCCACCCCCTTGTTTTCGCCCAACGCCCAGCGCCTTTATGCCGCTTCCACGGTAAAATGACGACATGGCAATCTACGCGATCGGAGACGTGCAGGGCTGTTTCTCCGCGCTGGAGCGTCTCGTCGAGCAGATCCGGTTCGATCCGGCCCGCGACCGACTCTGGTTCGTCGGCGATTTAGTCAACCGGGGGCCCGATTCGCTCTCGGTCCTGCGCTACATCAAGAGACTCGGCCCGGCGGCGGTCGCAGTGCTGGGCAATCACGATCTGCACCTGCTGGCCATCGCGGCCGGCATCACCAAACTGGGTCGCAAAGACACGGTCCAAGACGTGTTGCAGGCGCCGGATCGTGACGAGTTGATGATCTGGCTCCGTCATCAGCCGCTGGTCCACGTCGCCGACGGCCATATCCTGTTGCATGCGGGGCTCTTGCCCCAATGGACAATCGCCCAAACCCAGCAGCTCGCACGGGAGGTTGAAGCCGTGCTTCGTTCGCCTCGCTATCCTGAATTCCTGGGTTACTTGTATGAAGTGGGCTACAGGGAGAACAGCGGTCCGCGCCGCTGGACCGACAGCCTGGCCGGCCGCGAGCGCCTCGGGGTCATCGCCAATGCCTTGACCAAGCTGCGGGTCTGTTCCGCGGAAGGAGACATGGGGCTCTCGTACAAAGGCGCCCCGCAAGCTGCGCCAACGGGACTCATCCCCTGGTTTCACGTCCCGGACCGGAAAAGCACCGAGGCCACCGTCGTCTGCGGCCACTGGGCCGCCCTGGGACTGCACATCCAGGACAACCTGCTCGTGCTGGACAGCGGCTACGTTTGGGGACAACAGTTGACGGCAGTCCGGCTCGAGGATCGGCAAGTCTTTCAGGTCCACAACGGGGGGCCGGCGTGATCGAACCGCAACCGCCCAATCCCTTATCGGCCAAGCCAAACGGCCGGTCCTAATCCGGTTGATCGGGCTAGTCGAGCTGCGGGAATGACGTCGCAATCCAGTCCTTCGCAAACCGTGTATGAGTTCGTTCGACGGTCAAGAATTAGAGGCGCTATCGGTCCTTCGGCCAGTAGGTGCGTGAAAACTCCCGGAGCACTCCGTCCGGGGAAAACGTCAGTGTTTTTCGCCAACCCTGCGCGCCGCCGTAGGCCTTCTGCTCCCAGATGATGGTCTCCCCGCCGTTCGCCAGCTCCTCGCGCCTGGCCGACCGTCCCCATTCGCGGTAGTAATAGTCCTTCGTCTTGACACCGATCTCCTGCTGCATCTGCGCATCAATCGCCTGCCACCGCTGCTCCATGGTCTGGTAACAGCCGGCAGTCATGAGCACGATTACGACCAAAAGCATCCATGCATATTTCATAGACGGCTCTCCCGCAAGATCGTCTAATTCACTAACGCCTGAACCGGCGACGGAGTGCCAGCAAAAGCAGCGCCACTTGAGCGGGAATCAGGACCCGTTCAAGAATTTCAAGAAACCACGCAACCCCATTTCCTGCAATCGCATGGGTTTCACCCTTGAACGTCGCCACCTCGACCGCATGAACGAGGCCAATAGGCTCCAAGACAGTTTGCTTAGGCCTCGGTGTCAGCCCCACAAGCGAATAGAGAAGTCCGAATACCACCACCATGAGCGCCAATACTACCAAGGCTTGCCAATAGTTACTGCCATAATTACTGGCCCATCGATAGAGGTTAACGGCTACGCGAACAAAGATCGGCTGAGCTGGATCGAGCCGTTTCATTTCCATGACGCCGATCGAAAAATCTTCAGCTGAGTCATACTCACGCACTTTCTCGAAGTTATCAACGAGCTTCCGATACCCAACTGCTACCAGCTCATATCGTGTTGGAGGTTTACCCATAGCTTGCTTAAAGAATTTTTCCGTCTCTGATTCCTCATTTTTAAGCGGCGAAACGATATCGAGTTCGTCTTGCAACACTTTTCGCCCATGCCACCGATGCCAATTAACATCTACAAACCGTACTGCCTCCATGTTGCAATTAACGAAGCGTGCCCGAAGCCCTCCCTGGATATCTCTATTAACCTGATAAAAACTCACATGAGATGGCTTTTCATATCTCGCTCCAGAAAAGTCAGCAATGACATGTGGAACGTTTGCACCGTCCGCCGCGGGCTCGCCAGTTGACGCAAAAACAGCTGAAGCGAAATTGGCGCCTTCCCTAAAAGTAGCCCCCTTGAAATTGCCGCAGAAGGCAAATCGGGCACCACTAAAATCCACATTACTCTCAAATGTCGCCATGGAGAAATTTGCTTCCTTCGAGAAATTCGATTGAGCAAAACTTGCATTCCCCTTGAAATTTACCGCTGGCCACCAACCCTCCCCCCTACACACCACTTGCCTGAAGTTCGCTTCCCCTGAAAATTGTGCGCTATCAAATCGAACATCCTCGGCGAATACTGCCGTCTGGAAATCAACGGAGTTTTCAAACAAGGTGTCCGTGAAATCTGCGCCGTGCGCAAACCACATAGAAGAAAAGTGCGCGCCGCACAAGAATCGTGCTGAGCGAAATATGGTCTTGCGCTCAAAGCTCATACGGCCAAAGTGATAATCGAGGAAGACAAACCAGGAGAAATCAAATGTCTCCGCCCGACGACTGTGTATGGACTCACCTGCCAATATCTCGACAATTTCTTGATGAAATCGGCTGAAATCTTTCTCTGGATCACTGGAGTGCATGATACAGACGGGGCGATCATTTAGTTTGCTCTCATACGAATGGACTTCCCTCCCGCAAGGTTCATTATTTGACATCAAAATTGTGCAGACGAGCGATTTCGAAGGCGTAAGCATAGCTTCAGACCTCAAGGGTGCTTTGGAAAGCTTCCTCGCCAGAGATTCTAGTTACGAGCTGTCGAGGGTGCAACCCCTATATGGCACATCACAACAATGAGCCCTGAACTGAGCTTACCAGCGGAATGGATGGACCTGTGTCGCGAATCGCACTAAAACTAATTTTGCAATTCAAGGGGACAGGCAAGCGACCTAGCCCACCTCCTCATTTTGATAGTTGCTGATGAAACGGATGCGAGTTGAGGCGCGGGGCGGGGCGGAAAGCTCCGAGCGGGGACAAGTCGCTTAAAGACTTGTCCCCGCCACCCTCTCTTTTTTCTTAGCCGTGGCGGGAACGGATGGGCAGGGAGGCGGAGGCACAGCGGGAACGAGGGTTCGAGTGGGAGAAAGGGTGCCGGGCGCCGTTCTGCTGATCCGATAAGGCGACCGGCCAACAGTGTGACACGAATAACGGTGAGGACTCAGCGCATGATGCCGACGCCGACGATGCCCACCGTTCGTCAGCCGCGGCCTCACCAACGCTTTCCTTTAGTAAAAAGGAGAAAGACGGGAAGAGGAGACTCAGTGGTAACTTTCCGAATCCGACGGAAACTTCCCCTGCTCGACTTCTTCTTTGTAACGGCGGAGGGCTTGTAAGGCGTCGGCCTTGAGGTGGGCATAGGGTTTCACGAACTTCGGCGTAAAGTCGTCGAAGAGGCCGAGCAGATCATAGAGGACCAGCACCTGGCCGTCGCAATGAGGGCCGGCGCCGATGCCGATGGTCGGAATGGTCAGGGCTTCGGTCACCGTCTTGGCCAGTTGCGCCGGGATTGCTTCCAGCACGATGGAGAAGACGCCGGCCGCTTCCAGGGCTTTCGCATCCTCGATCAGCGTCTCCGCCTGGTCCTTCTGTTTGCCTTGCACCTTGTACCCGCCGTAGCGGTGGACTGACTGCGGCGTCATACCCAGGTGCCCCATCACCGGAATCCCGAACTTGGTCATGGCCTCCACCCGGTCCAGGACCGCCGCCCCCCCTTCCAGTTTCACTGCCGCCGCACCGACTTTGAGGAATCGGCCCGCATTCCGAACCGCCTCCTCGATGCCGGCCTGATAGGAGAGAAACGGCATGTCGGCGATCACGAGCGCCCGCTGCGCGGCCCCGGCCACCAGCTTCGTATGATAGAGCATCTGTTCCATCGTGACGGCCAGGGTGTCCTTCTTCCCCTGCACCACCACGCCGAGCGAATCCCCGACCAGGATCGCCTCGATCCCCGCCCGTTCCACGATCCTCGTGAACAGAGCGTCGTAGGCCGTGACGACGATCAGCTTCTTGCCGTCCTGCTTGTGGCGCTGGAATTCAGGGACTGTCATTATACGTTATTGTACCCGATGCTCCGTCCTTAGCCCAAGCCCGCCTTCGTGAGAATTTCCGGCAGCCGATCCACGGCCTTGATCGCCATGATATGGACGCCGTCGCAATGGGGCCGCACCGCCTTGATCGTGCGCACCGCGATCTCCACGCCCACATCCAGCGCCTTCTTGTCTCCGGCTTCCCGCAATTCCGCAATCATGTCCTCCGGCACCGACACGCCGGGAATGTTGGCGTTCATGAATTCGGCCATCTTGGCGGAGCGCAACAGGAGAATCCCCGCCAGCACTTTCACCTTGAACTTCCGCACGGCGCCCATGAAGGAGCCGAACGACTCCGGATGGTAGATCGCCTGGGTCTGGAAGAACTGCGCGCCCGCATTCACCTTGGCCGCGAACTTGGCCAGCATCGGACCCTGGGGGTCCATTTCCGGCGTGACGGCAGCGCCGATCATATAGTCCGTCGTCCCGTCCAGCTTGTTGCCGGCCAGGTCCTGCCCCTGGTTCAGCTTCTGGACCAGTTGCATGACCTGGACCGAGTCCAGGTCATAGACCGGCTTGGCGTCCTTGTGATCGCCGACCGTGGGATAGTCGCCGGTCAGGCAGAGGATGTTCCTGATGCCCAGGATGTGCGCACCCAGTAAGTCCGACTGCATACCCAGGCGGTTCCGGTCTCGGCAGGTCATCTGCATGACCGGATCGTGGCCCATCTCATAGAGCATGCGGCAGATCGAGAGAGAACTAGCCCGCATGACCGCCGCCGTGTTGTCCGTGACGTTGACCCCGTGCACGCGCCCCACCAGCGCCTTGGCGTTGGCCAGCAGCGCCGCAATGTTGGTGCCCTTCGGAGGATTGTACTCGACGGTGACGGCAAACTCGCCCCGGTCCAATACCTCTTTTAATCGTCGCGGTCCGCTCATGTCGTCTTCGCCCCCGCCGTACGTTTGGCTGACTCCAGCGTGTTGGCCAGAAGCATCGTGATCGTCATCGGCCCGACCCCGCCGGGAACCGGGGAAATCCACCCAGCCTTTTGGCTCACGGGTTCGAAATCCACATCACCCACGAACTTCCCGTCCGCCAGCCGGTTGGTGCCCACATCGATGACCACGGCGCCCTCCTTGATCATGTCGGCCGTGACAAATTTGGCCTTGCCGATCGCCACGACGAGAATGTCGGCCTCGCGACAGACGGCGGGAAGATCTCTGGTCTTGCTGTGACAGACCGTGACGGTGGCATGCCGGTGCAGGAGCATCAACGCCACCGGCTTGCCGACGATCGTGCTCCGCCCCACTACGACCGCCCGTTTCCCTTCGATCGCCACCCCCGTGGAATCGATCATCGCAATGATGCCCTTCGGCGTACAAGCCTCGAACACCGGGCTGCCCTCTACCAGACGCCCGAGGTTGTAGGGATGAAACCCGTCGGCATCCTTCATCGGAGTTACGGCATTCAACACCACCTGGGTGTCGATGTGTTTGGGCAGCGGAAGCTGCACGAGGATGCCGTGAATTTTCGGGTCGTGATTCATCTTCTCGACCAGGGCCAGCAGCTCGGCCTGGCTGGTCGTGGCCGGGAGCTTGAAGTCCTCGATATAGATCCCCGCGGCTTCGCAGGCCTTCTGTTTGCTGCGCACGTACAGGGCCGACGCCGGGTCCTCACCGACAAGAATCGTCGCCAATCCCGGCTTAACGCCGGTCTTGGCCTGCAAGTCCTTCGTCTCTGCCGCGATCCGGTCGCGAATGGTCTGCGCCAATGCTTTCCCGTCGATTAATCGTGCCGCCACGGTTTCCTCCGTAATAGAAGCCTTCAGCTATCAGCTTTCAGCTAAAATGCAAGCCAATCCGCACCTGCCCGTTGCGTCGCATTGTCTGGCTAACAACTGATTGCTGACGGCTGATGGCTTCATTCAAAACCGCCGCAGAATAGCAATGCTTTTGAACGTCCGTCAAGCGATTCGCACCTCGACCAACGGCGGCGATCCGGCTCCGAATCGGCCCGGACCGAGGGCGCCGTTCCTTGACAGGCCGACAAACGGTCCTTTACCATCGGCTCATAGCCCCGCGACAGGGACTGATTGCGCACATTCCCATTGGGCCCCGTACCTCCGCACGAGAAAGCTTCGATCCTCATGCGATCTCCAACGCCCTTGCGGTCCCGACTCCGACAGCCCTGGCTATTCGGTTGGGCGATCATCGGCGCGATCATCGGATGGAGTGCCGCGCTCGCGCTGGCACCCCTCCCGGCGCATGCCCTGCAGGTCACCGGGCTTCAGACCCCCGAGAGTTTCCTGGCCGACCCTTCCGGCAACGGGTATTTCATCTCGAACGCCAACGGCGACCCGGATGTAAAGGACAACAACGGATTCATCACCAAGCTGGACAAGGCAGGGGCTATCGCCACGTTGCAGTTCATCAAGGGGGGCGAGGGGACGACGGTGCTCCACGCGCCGAAGGGTATGGCCATTGTCAAACAAACCCTCTACGTGGCCGATTTGGACTCGCTGCGCGCGTTCGATACGGTGACCGGCCGGCCTCTGCTCACCCTGCCCTTTCCCAACCGGCAGAACGGACAGGCGACGGCCTTGGCCGACGTGGCGTATGACGGACACAGCCTGTTGTACGCCTCGGACACCGCTGCCAATACGATCTATCGCATCGACATGGCCAAGCAGCACGCGATCTCCGTGCTCGCCCGGGACCAGGCCCTGGCCGGACCGCGCGGACTGGCGGTCCATCCCAAGACCGGCCACCTGATCGTGGCCAGTTGGGACAAAGGCAAGATTCTCGAGGTCACGCCGGACGGGAAAATCAGTGAGCTGGTGTCCAACGGCTTCTTCACGGCCCGCTTTCACAATCTGGACGGCGTGGACTTCGATAGCTGGGGCAACCTCTACGTCTCCGACTTCACGGCCGGCAAGGTCTGGCGCATGAGGCCCGACCAACATTTTGACGTGATCGCCGAATACCTCCCCTCCCCGGGCGACATCGGCGTGGACCGGGAGAACCATTTGATCCTCGTCCCCTACCATTATGGCAACGCCGCGGAGATGAACGGGCTGGAGGCGCCGGTGAAGGCCAACCAGAAGAAACGCACGCTGGCCGACTATGGCTTCAGCGGGTCGAGCAGCCTGCAGGAATCGGAAGCGAAGAAAGGACAAGCGCCGAAATGACCAAGTGCGTTTATTGTCACGAACGCAAGGGCAAGCGTCCCTGCCCCGCGTTGGACGGGTCCATCTGCAGCCAGTGCTGCGGCGAACATCGGATCGTGCGGGTGACCTGTCCGCCCGATTGTTCGTACCTGGACGCCAACAGCGAGTACCAACAAAAACGGATCGGGGATCGGTTTGCGGTGGCGCGGCGGGACTTCTACAGGGAACTGTTCGAGGTCGGAGGCGACAAGGCCGCGGCCCTGTTCAACCTGATCGAAGTCGTCGCGTTCAGTTACTTTCAGAGCCGGCGCGACGGGCAGGACGGCGAGGTCATCGCCGCCATCCAGGCGCTCCGGCGGACCCTCAGCCCGTTGCACATCCCGGCCGCGCCGCTTCCCGTCTTCGCCGAACACCTCAAAAAGGAATACGACACGTTCGTCAAGCAGCAGGGCCAGCAGGCGATCGACCAGCAGGCGGCGCCGGAGGTGCTGGATCGCGCAATCAAGTTCGTGACGGAGTTTTCAGGCGGAGGGTTGCAGGCCCAGCGGTTCCTGATGGGCCTGATCGGATACATCAAGACCCACCATCCGGAAGTCGCCGAGCACCTGGCCAAACAACAGGAAGGGGGGCGGATCGTGCTCCCCGGCCAGCTCACCCCCGGACAAGGGCTCGCGCAACCGCCGCAGCATCTGCAGGGCCATCAGCATACCCACGGCCCCGGCTGCCGACACTGACGCCGAGCGCCGGCAGCCTCACCTGGAGAACTGACAGAGGTTGAGAATCCAGCAGGCGGGCTTACTGTTCTCGCTGCTGTCAACGATGCGCTGGGTCCGCTTATCGATGACGACCCAGTTCTTATCCGCCCCTTCCCCCCAGGTGGCCGTGACGGTTTTCTCGTCTTGGGAGAGCTCCGTGGGGCGACCGTTGCGTGCCACGATTTTGTCATAGGACTCCTGATGCATGCACCCGCTCAGGGAGCCCAGCAGACACAGGCCTAACGTCACCCTTTTCCACATCATACGCGCCCCCCTTATGATGCCAGCTTGGGGCTCCCGCCCCGATCCACGAATCGGAGCACGTCCGTCGGTCGCCCCGCTCACCGCCTACTCCACGATTTTGACCGTCATCTCGATCCGGTTCAGCGGGTTGTCCTGCGCGTCGCGGGGTTCGTTCACGATCTTATCGGCCACGCCGATCCCGCGGATGACTTCCCCGAACACCGTGTACTTGCGGTCCAGGAACCGTGAGTCCTCCACCACGATAAAGAACTGGGAGCCGGCCGTGTCCGGCTCACCGGCTCGGGCCATGGACACGATGCCCCGCTTGTGCGGCGTGTCGCTGAACTCGGCCTTGATCATGTAGCCGGGCCCGCCCTGCCCGTAGAGTTCCTTCTTCTTGTGATCCTTCGTGTTCGGGTCCCCGCCCTGAATCATAAAATTCGGAATCACGCGGTGGAAAATCGTGCCGTCGTAGAAGCCCTCCTTGGCCAGCTTGATGAAATTCTCGACGTGCTTGGGCGCCAGCTCCGGGTAGAACTTGAATTCGATCTCCCCGTGTTTGGTCTTGATGATTGCCCTGGGGCCTTTGGGCACCTCCACCTTTGGAGCCGGAGCCTGGGGCTGAGGGGGCGGCGGCGCGGGCGCCTGCTGCCTGGCGGCCCAAGCCGGGCCTGGCATCACATTCGCCAACCCGTACAACAATACCGACAGGCCGATCACGATTGCCGGCCGCGCTCCGTGCTTGCTTGCGCTCCTAGACGACATGGTCCCCTCCTACCGTAGATGACTGGTCAGGTTCGTTTGGCGATCTGTTCCACCGCCTGCTTGGCGGCCACTTGCTCCGCTTCTTTTTTCGTCCGCCCCGCGCCCGCGCCCGCGATGTCGCCCTGGATCGTCACCTGCACTTCAAAGAGCTTCTGGTGGTCAGGGCCCGACTCCCGCACCGTGACATACTGGGGCAAGGCCTCATAGCGTTTCTGGCACCATTCCTGTAACTGCGTCTTGTAGTCTCCCTGCGCCTCCGCGGCATTGCCGACTTGCGCCAATTCGCCCGCACAGGCGCGGATGGCGAAGGCGCGCGCGGCAGCCAGCCCCCCATCCAGATATATCGCCGCGAGCACCGCTTCAAACGCATTGGCCAGCAGCGAATTCTTGTCGCGCCCTTGATTGAGTTCCTCTCCCCGGCCGAGCCGCAACAGAGGCCCCAATCCCAGGCTTCGTGCCGCCTTGGCCAGGGACACTTCGCTGACGAGCCTGGCTTTCAGTTTCGAGAGCTCGCCCTCGGACGCATCGGGCAAGGCCGCCACGACATGCTCGCTGATGAGCAACGACAGGACGGCGTCGCCGAGGAACTCCAGCCGCTCGTTGTCCTGGCTGTCCCTGTCCTTCTGTTCGTTGACATACGATTTGTGGGTGAGCGCTTCGTCGAGGAGGGCCGGACGGCTGAACCGATACCCGACCGCCTGCTGGGCTTCGTCGATGAGCGATGGCGCCATCCTGCCGGCCCCCGATCCGACCCGAGGGGTCAGGCGTCGTACCGCTTGAACAGCACGCAGGCGTTGACGCCGCCGAATCCGAAGGAGTTGGACAGGGCCACCTGCACCTTCGCCTCCCGCGCTTTGTTGGGAATGTAGTCGAGGTCGCACTCCGGATCCGGCTGCTCGAGATTGATCGTCGGGGGCAGGGTGCCGCGATGCAGCGCCAACACGCTGAAGACGGCCTCGATCCCGCCGGCCGCCCCGAGCAAGTGGCCGGTCATGGACTTGGTCGAACTCACGGGAATGCGATAGGCCCGCTCCCCGAACACCTGCTTGATGGCTCTGGTTTCGATCGCGTCGGCCATGGTCGAGGTGCCGTGCGCGTTGATGTATCCAACGTCGTCCTTGGACACGCCGGCATCCTTGATCGCCAGGTCCATGCAACGGACCGCTCCCTCGCCGTTTTCCGAGGGCGCCGTAATGTGGTAGGCGTCGGCGGTCATCGCGTAGCCGACCATCTCGGCGTAGATTCTGGCGCCGCGCCGCTTGGCCGATTCCAATTCCTCCAGCACCACCACTCCCGATCCCTCTCCCAGCACAAACCCGTCCCGATCCTTGTCGAAGGGACGGCTGGCCCGCTCGGGTTCATCATTCCGTCTCGACAGGGCGCGGGCCGCCGCAAAGCCGGCGACGCACAGCGGCGTGAGCGCCGCTTCGGTCCCGCCCGCCACCATCGCATCCGCTTCGCCCCACTGGATCAGGCGAAACGCGTCGCCGATGCAATGGTTGCCGGTCGCGCAGGCGGTCACCGCGCAGGAATTGGGCCCGCGCGCACCGATCCGGATGGCCACCTGGCCGGAGGCCAAGTTAATGATCACCATCGGGATGAAAAACGGCGAGACCCGATCGGGCCCCTTCTCCTTGAGCACATCGTGGTAATGCTCGATCCCCGGCAGGCCGCCGATCCCGGCGCCGATATAGACTCCGACCCGATCCGCATTCTCGGGGCCGATTTTCAGCCCCGCGTCCGCCACCGCCATCTGGCTTGCGCCGACGGCATAGTGGATGAACGTATCCATCTTTTTGATTTCTTTTTTCTCGATAAAGTCGGCGGGGTCGAAGTCGCGGACTTCGCCGGCGATCTGCACCGGCAGGTTGGCGGGATCGAACCGCGTGATGCGGTGGATGCCGGAGGTGCCCGCGCAGATCGCCGGCCAGGTCTTCTCAAGGCCGGTCCCGAGGGGTGTAATCACCCCCAGGCCGGTCACCACTACCCGTCTGCGCGTGCGCTCACTCATCGTTCAGCAGACAACCTCGTCACATCTTTTCCTTGATGTACTCCATGGCCCGCCCGACCGTGAGGATCTTCTCGGCATCCTCGTCGGGGATCTCAATGTCGAATTCTTCCTCGAACGCCATCACGAGCTCGACGGTGTCGAGGGAATCGGCCCCAAGATCGTCCACAAACGAAGCCTCCGGCACCACTTCGTCTTCCTCCACGCCCAGTTGCTCGGCGATGATTTTCTTGATTCGATCCTCGGTCGCCATCGGTTTTTTTACCTCCTCGCCCATGCTCTTCCTCCTTTATGCTGGGAACGCGCCGTTGCGAGAGGGCCTCGGCCCTCCGACTGGCGCCTGTGCGTCTCGAATTCGCGTCACGCCATCAACATGCCGCCGTTCACGTGCAGCACGTGCCCGGTAATATACCCCGCCGCATCGGACGCCAGGAAGCTGACCGCTTCCGCCACGTCCGACGGTTGCCCCAAACGGCCCAGGGGAATTTGCTTCTGCAAGGTCTCCTTCACATCCGCCGGGAGCCCCTGGGTCATGGCCGTATCGATGAACCCCGGCGCGACCGCGTTGACGGTCACCTGCCGGCTGGCGTATTCGCGCGCCACCGTCTTAGTAAAGCCGATCACCGCCGCCTTGGACGCGGCGTAGTTGGCCTGGCCGGCATTCCCCATGGCCCCGACGATCGACGCGATGTTGACGATCCGGCCGTAGCGTTGCTTGGTCATCGGCGACAGGACGGCTTTCGTGCAGTGAAAGGTGCCGTTCAGGTTCACCTGCATGACCAGATTCCAATCCTCTTCCTTCATCCGGAGCAACAGCCCGTCGCGCGTGATCCCGGCGTTGTTCACCAGGATGTCGATCTTCCCCCAATCCTTCATCACCTGATCGACCATGGCTTTCACGTCGGCAAAATCGGCCACGTTCACCTTGACGTTGAGCGCCCGCCGGCCCAATTTAGTGACCGCCGTGACCGTGTCCTGGGACCGGCCTGGGTCGAGATCCGCGACGGCGATATCCGCCCCATGCCGTGCCAACATCTCAGCGATGGCCCGACCGATGCCTTGGGCCGCGCCGGTGACAATGGCTGTTTTGCCTTCTAGTGACATGATTTCTCACCGTCCTCAAGTCTATAAAGTCAAAAAGTCTGGGAATTTCGCCCTAAGACTTTACGACTTTTGAACTTTCAAACCTTCCAGCGTCGTTTCGAATGACTTGGAGTCCTGTACGTTCAAGAGCACCGCGTCCGGCAGGATCCGTTTAATCAGCCCTGTCAGCACCGTGCCCGGCCCCACTTCGATGAAGGTCGTGACCCCCATCCCGCGCATCGTCCGGACCGAGTCCTCCCATAAAACCGACGAGGGCAGCTGCCGGATCAACGACGCCTGGACCTCCGCGGCCGTGCGCAAAGCCCGCGCCTCCGCATTATTGACCAGGGGCACGGTCAGATCCGACCATGCCGTCGCCGCCACATCCTTCGCCAGGCGATCCGCCGCCGATTGCATGAGCGGCGTATGCACCGGCACGCTGACCGGCAGGGGAATTGCCTTCCGGCATCCCTTGGCCTTGGCCAGTTCAATCGCCCGTTCGACGGCCGCCTTCTCTCCGGCGATGACCACCTGGCCGGGACTATTGAAATTCGCGGCGGCGACCACGCCGACGGCTCCGGCTTCCCGGCAGGCGGCCTTCACCGCCTCGCCGTCCAATCCCAGAATGGCCGCCACCAACCCGCTGCCCGGTGGAACCGCTTCGGCCATGTAACGGCCCCGCTTCTGCACCAGCCCCACGGCGGCGGCAAAACTCACGCCACCCGCCGCCACCAGCGCCGAATATTCGCCGAGACTGTGACCGGCCACCGCCACAGGCCGCAGACCAACTGGTTCAAGAAGGCGATAGGCCGCGATACTGGCCGTAAGCAAGGCGGGCTGTGTGTACTCGGTCAGGTTGAGGCGGTCAGCCGGTCCGTCGAAGCACAGCGCGGCGACGTCATACCCGAGGATCGCCCCCGCTTCCTCATACACCTTCCGGACAGCCGGGTGGGTCTCGTACAACGCCCGTCCCATCCCGACCGACTGAGACCCTTGGCCGGGAAACACCAACCCGATTCCGGAAGCCATGGCGGGGTATGATATGAGGGAATTGGTTTCCATTGTCAACGAGAAAAAAGTTCCATCAGCGATCCGCTTTCAACGGTCCGCTCTCAGCAATCAGCCCTCAGCAAACAGCAAAACATTTGCTCCCGATACCCACAAGCTGATCGCTGACGGCTGACGGCTGACAGCCCCCTTCGTGTCACCAGCGGACGATCGTCGAGGCCCAGGTCAGCCCGGCCCCGAAGGCCTCCATCAAGACCAGACTGCCCTCGGTAATGCGCCCTGCCTTGACCGCTTCATCCAGCGCCAACGGAATGGAGGCGGCTGAGGTGTTGCCATACCGCTCCAGATTCAGCATGACCTTCTCCAGCGGAAGCCCCAGCCGGGAAGCCACGGCTTTGATGATCCGCATGTTCGCCTGGTGCGGCACCAACAAGTCCAGATCGGCCGCCGTCAGATTGTTGGCCGCCAGGGCCTCGCGGACGCTGTCCTCCAAGGTCTTCACCGCCACCTTGAAGGTCTCGTTGCCTTTCATCTTGATGTACTGTTGCCGCTCCGCCACCATCTTTTCTGAGGGAGGCATCCGTGAGCCTCCGCCATGCACCGCAATGAGGTCCCAGAGCCCGCCGTCGGAATGGAGGTGGGACGAAAGGATGCCCCGATCGCCTTCCGAGGGACCCAACACCGCGGCCCCGGCTCCGTCGCCGAACAGCACGCAGGTGTTCCGATCCGTCCAGTCCGTCACGACCGACATGACCTCGGCCCCGATCACCAGCACGTGCCGCGTGCCGGTCCTGACGTAGGCATCGCCCACCCCCAGCGCATAGAGAAACCCGCAACAGGCCGCCGAGATGTCACAGGCCGCCGCGCGGACGGCGCCCAGCCGGTGTTGGACCAGGCAGGCCGTGGAGGGCACGGGGTAATCGCCCGTGCAGGTCCCCAAGAGAATGAGGTCCAGATCGGCGGCCGCGACGCCGGCCGCCGCTAGCGCCCGCTCCGCCGCCTTCACGGCCAAGTCGGAACAGGCCTCGCCCGGCGCCGCGAGACGGCGCTCGCGGATGCCGGTCCGTTCCATGATCCAGGCATCCGACGTCGCCACCATCCCTTCCAGATCGGCGTTCGTCAAGACCCGCTCCGGCACGTAGGACCCGGTGCCGAGGATGCGGGCCCTCACGCGGGCGCTCCCGGATTGGTCGTCCGCTCGTGCTGAGCCAGACTCTCTTCGATGTCGCGCTGGATGAGCTGGTTCACGGAGCTGTCCACCAGACTCTTGGCCCGGCGGATGGCATTCTTGATGGCCTTGGACGAGGAGCGGCCGTGGCAGATGATGGTGATCCCGTTGACGCCGAGGAGGGGCGCGCCGCCGAATTCCGCATAATCCATCCGCCGGCGCAGCCGCAGCAAGGGCGCGGCGATGAACGGATATGAGAGCCGCCCCAGGAACGAGCCGGCGATCTCTTTGAGCAGCAACTTCTTGATCGTGTCCGCCAACCCTTCGGAGATCTTGAGCGCGACGTTGCCGATGAACCCGTCGCAGACGATCACATCGGCGCCTCCGCTGTACACATCCCGGCCCTCCACGTTTCCGACGAAATTGATCGGGCTGGCCTTCAGCAACTTGAACGCTTCCTTGGTGACTTCGTTGCCCTTGCTGTCCTCCTCCCCGATACTGAGCAGGCCGATGCGCGGATTGGGTGTGCCGAACACGGACTTCCCATATTCGTTGCCCATCAGGCCGAATTGGTGCAAGTGTTGCGCGTTGCAGTCCACGTTGGCGCCCACGTCCAACATGATGGCGCTGCCATCCAGCGTGGGCAAACTGACGGCGATGGCCGGCCGCTCCACGCCTTTGATCACGCCCAGGACGAAGAAGGCCGCCACCATGCTGGCCCCCGTGTTGCCGGCGCTCACGACCGCGCTGGCCTCGCCCGCCTTGACCAGCTCCGTGGCCACCCAAATCGAGGAGTCCCGCTTCTTGCGGGCCACCAAGGCCGGCGACTCGTGCATACCGACGGTTTGCGGCGCATGGACGACGGTCACACGACGATCATCGGACGCACCCAGCCGGCGCAACTGGTCTCGGATCTGGGGCTCGTCCCCCACCAGGACCACGTCGAGGGCCAGTTCCTTGGCCGCTTGCAGGGCGCCTTCGACGTTCGGAGCCGGTCCGAAGTCTCCGCCCATCGCATCTATGGCGATTTTCATGGCAACAATTGGCTCGCGCTGCGCCCCAACGGCATCTGCGAGCTAGAAAGAGAAGAACTGCGGTTGCAGGATGGTCAAACAGGAACGCCGACGAAGCCGCAGCGAGCAAGGAGGTTCCGCGCGCGCTTTACCGTACGTGGGACCTCCGAGCGACGCGAGAACAAAGCAGGCGGCCTGTTTCACCATCCTGCTAGGACTCTTCGACGGCGATGACCGCATTGCCTTTATAGGTCCCGCAGTTGAGGCAGGTATAATGTGGGCGCTTGGGTTCATGACACTGCGGACACACGGACAAGCCCGGAGGCGTGATCTTGGACTTGCTCGTCCTCCGCTTGTCCCGCCTGGCTCTGGATAGCTTATGTTTTGGATTTGGCATCGTGGCTCCTCACTCGTTGCGCTGGCTTCGACTCACACCTCACACCCTCGGACGTTTGGGTGCACTCTCCGTCAGTTTCTTCAACACCGCGAAAGGGCTGTCCTGCCGCTCTCCGGGACAGTCGCACTGACGCTCGTTCAAATCCTGCCCACAGGTCGGGCAGAGTCCCCGACAATCTTCACGGCAGAGCGGCTGCATGGGCGTGGCCAGGATGATCTGCTCCCGCAGCATCTCGGCCAACTCCAGCCGGTCCCCCACCAGCGAGTAGGGCTCCTCTTCCGCCTCGAGGGAGGCCTCGGATTCCTCGTCCTCGCTGCGCGGCTTCGCCCGCTTCGGCTGCGACTTCGCCGGCGGCTCTTCGCCCCGATAGTCGGCCGTGAACGGGATGCGGGCCGGCTCGTCATAATCGTTCAGACAGCGGACGCACTGGCGCACGAACGTGCCGGCCAACAGGCCGCTCACATGCACGGTCCGGCCGGCCTTCGCGATCTCGACCGCCAGGTCGAACTCCCCGCGCACGCGGGCGTCGCCGGGTTCCAGTTGCAGCTCATCAGGCTGCGTCGTGCAGGTCAACTGCAACCCTTCAGCCGGAATCTCTGAGAGGTACGGGCTGGGTAACGCCATGAGACTCGTCACGCCTCCTCGACGCACCGTGACCGCTCTATACCCGGTCGCCATCGAGAAGTCAAACCACAGCGGGGCGCGCGCCCCGCCGGTGATCGTGCCTACCGCTCCTCGGCGAACGCCAGCATGGCGATCGAGCGCGCGCGCTTGATCGCGATCGTCAACTCCCGCTGGTGCCCCATGCAATTGCCGGAAATCCGGCGCGGAACGATCCGGCCACGCTCTGTGAGAAAATTTCGCAACAGACCGATATCTTTAAAATCAATCGGCATCTTCTCGTGGCAGAACCGGCAAACCCGCCGGCGCTGAAATAACCGTCCTCGCTCCACTCGTCCCTCCGTTGTCGTTCCAACCGCGATCAGTTATTGGGGTATGTCTTCTTCGTAGCCCGGCTCTTCCGCATGCGCCGCCTCCCCGCCCGCCTCCTGCCGCTTGGGCAGGAAGTTGACGGTCTGGGCCACGACCTCGTGCTTGCTGCGCTTCTGTCCGTCTTCCGTTTCCCAGCGGCGCTGCTGCAGCCGACCGTCCACGATCACGCCGCTGCCCTTGCTCAAGTACTGTCCGCAGTGTTCCGCGGTCTTCCCGAACACCACGATGTCGATAAAACAGACCTCTTCTTTGAGCTCCTCACCCTGGCGAAACTTGCGATTGACCGCCAGGCCGAAACTGGCCACCGGCGTCCCGCTGGGCGTGTAGCGAAGCTCGGGGTTCTTCGTCAGGTTCCCGATCAGGATGACCTTGTTGAACCCGGTCACGCCGCCGGCTCCTTGACGTCGTTCGCCGGCTTGTTCGCGGCGCCCAACTCCTGCTTGACCGTCAAGAACTTGAGAATGGAGTCTTCGAGACGGTAGGACCGTTCCAGCTCGTTCACGACCCCGCCCGCGGACTTGAAATGGAAATAGACGAACGTACCCTTGCGCTCGCGCTTGACCTCGTAAGCGAGCTTCTTCTTGCCCCAATTCTCAAGCTTGAGAAGCGTGGCCCCGGACTTCTCCAGGACGCTCTTCATCTTTTCGATGAGCTTGTTGGTGTCTTCGTCGGAAAGCGTGGTGCGGACGACAAAAATAGACTCGTAGATCGACATACTCAGACCTCCTCATGGACCATTGCGCACATGGGCCCCAGGGCCTGGCCTGGAGCGAGGGGCACGGAAATCCCGTGCGGAGGATCGGACCCTACCACAGCCCCGGAGAAGCTGTCAAATACGGCAGCCGGAGCGCCCCTCATACGTTGAACCGGAAATAGACGATGTCCGCTTCCTTGATCACATAATCTTTGCCTTCCAGCCGGAACAGGCCCTTTTCCTTGACGCGGGCTTCCGAGCCGCAGGCGAGCAGATCGTCATAGTGGTAGACCTCGGCCCGGATGAACCCCCGCTCCATGTCGGAGTGGATCTTCCCGGCCGCCTGCGGGGCCTTGGTCCCCGTCACGATCGGCCAGGCGCGAGACTCCGTTTCCCCGGCGGTAAAGAACGTCGTGAGGTTTAGCAAGGCATAGGCTTCGCGCGTCAGCCGCACGAGGCCGGACTCCGCCAATCCCATTTCCTTCAAATAGTCGGTCCGCTCGGCCTCCGGCAGGGATGCCAGCTCCGCCTCCAGTTGGCCGCAGATCGTCACCACCCGCGCCCCGCGACGGCCGGCAAACTCGCGCACCTGGTTGACCAGCGGCTCGTCGGCCACGGTCTGTTCCGACACGTTCGCCACAAACAACACCGGTTTGGCGGCAAGCAACTGACAGTCGTCGAGCATGGCCCGCTCTTCCGGCGTGAAGGACAAGTTGCCGAGCCACTCTCCCTTGTCGAGCCGCTCCATGAGCACCTGCATAAAGGCCATCTCCGCCGCCGCCTTCTTATCGCCCGCCCGCACCTTCTTCTCGGTCTTCTGCTTGCGGCGATCGAGCGTTTCCAGATCGGCCAGGATCAGCTCCGTTTCGATCGTGCCGATATCGCGGAGGGGATCCACGCTGCCGCTCACATGCACCACGTCGGTGCCTTGAAAGCACCGGACCACGTGCACGAGGGCATCCACCTCACGGATATGCCCCAGAAACTGATTGCCCAGCCCCTCCCCCTTGCTCGCCCCTTCGACCAGGCCCGCAATGTCGCGCACTTCCAGAGTGCTGGGCGTCGTCTTCTTCGAGGAAAAGATCTCCGTGAGTTTCAGCAAGCGAGGATCCGGCACCGGTGCGATCCCGGTGTTGGGGTCCACCGTCGCGAACGGATAATTGGCCGCGAGCGCAGTGCCGCCCACGAGCGCGTTGAAGACGGTCGTCTTCCCCACGTTCGGCAGCCCGATCATTCCGCAACACAAACCCATTGAGACTCCTCGTCCTTACGATCGGCTATTCGCCATCAGCCATCGGCTCTTTGGCGTTAAATTGATTCATGGCCACCGCAACGCCCTCGGCCAGCAGACACTCCAGCGCCAGCACGGCTTGCTCGATCATCGCGTCGACTTGAGGCCCTTCGTCCGCCAAAAATGGAGCCAGCACATAGTCGGCCGCCTCGATCCCGACGGGCGGGCGTCCGACGCCGAGCTTCACCCGACAAAACTCGTCCGTGTCCAGGGTGGTGATGAGGGAGAGGATGCCGTTATGACCGCCGGGACCTCCACGGCACTTGATGCGCAGGCGCCCCAGCGGCAGATCGAGGTCGTCGTGGACGACAATCACGTGGTCGGGCAACTGCTCGGCGGAAAGACCGAGGGCCTCCACCATCGCCTTGACGGCGGGCCCGGATTGATTCATCCAGGCGAGGGGCAAGGCCAGGGTCACGTCTACCCGCTTGTCCGGCGGCCCAACCAGGCCGCGGCCTTGGCGTGCAACTCCGATCGGCTTGAGCGGGATCGCCCAGCGTGCCGCCGCGCGCTCCAACGTCCGAGACCCGACATTGTGCCGGGTCTGCGCATAGCGATCGCCAGGATTGCCGAGCCCTACAATCAGACGCAAGTCTACTTCTTCTTTTCCTCCTTGCCCCCTTCTTTCTTCTCACCGGCCTTGGCGCCGGCGGCCGCTTCCTTCTTCTCGCCCTTCTCACCGGCCTTGGCTTCACCACCGGGCGCAGCCGCCTTCTCGGCCCCTTCCGCCCCTTCTTCCTTGCCCTTGCCGATGACTTCCGGCTCCTTGCCTTCTTCCGCCCCGGCGCCGCTGGTCAACAACGCTTCCAGCTTGGCTTCGGAGATCGGCGCGACCACGCTCACGACCATCTGTTCGGCCTCGTCCAGAACCTTGACGCCTGCGATCACCGTCAACTCCTTCACGTGCACGCCCTGGCCGATGGCCAGGTTCGAGGCGTCCACTTCGATCGCGTCCGGCAGCGCGGCGGGCAAGCACTCGATGTGCAACTCGCGCAAATTGTGGTGCAGCACCCCGCCTTCCTTCACGCCGGCCGGCATGCCCCCCACGACGCTGACGGGCACCTTGACCCGGATCGGCTTGCTCATGGAGATTTCGAACAGGTCCACGTGCAACAACTCGCCGGACACCGGATCGACCTGATACTCCCGCAGGAGCGCGGTCCGATTGGGTTTGGACGCAGCCCCTGTGAGGCTCAGGTTGATAAGCGCCGTGCTGCCGGCATGGCCGCGCAGAACCTTGATCACCGCCGTCGGGTCCAGCGTCAGCAGGAGACATTCCCCTTCACCGTAGAGCACGGCCGGCACCTTGCCGCTCCGCCGCAACTGACGGGCCGCCCCCTTACCCGCTTTTTCTCTGACCTCTGCCGTCAAGTCGAATTTCATGATCTTCCTCCCACTCGAGGCGCAACCGGCCTCCCTACCAAACTTTGCTTGAACCGCCGCGTACGATCATACCGCGGCGGAGAATTCTTGTACCGCCCGTGACGTTCACCCGCTCCATACCCCGCCTAGCCCAAGCCTGTTCCCCTCCCGTTGAGGCAGTGACGCTCCAGGCAGCTTAAAGTGGAGGTGGGGCACATTGGCTGCCCCTTGTGGCGGGCGTTACGCAAAGAGCGAGCTGACTGATTCCTCCGCGTGGATTCTGGTAATGGCTTCGCCCAATAGGGGCGCTACCGACAGCACCCGCAACTTGGGGCACTGTTGTTCTTTCCCGTTCAACGGGATCGTATTCGTCACCACGACTTCCGTCAGACACGAGGCCTGCAACCGCTCCAACGCCGGACCGGACAGGACCGGATGGGTACAGCCGGCCCAAACGTTTCGAGCTCCTTTGTCCGCGCAGGCCTGGGCGCCCTGCACGATCGTGCCGGCCGTGTCGATCATATCGTCCAGCAACAAGGCATTGCGTCCTTCGACGTCGCCGATGATGTTCATGACCTGGGCGTTGTTCGGCCCCTCGCGCCGCTTGTCGATGATCGCCAGTTGTGCCTGGAGACGCTTGGCGAAGGCCCGCGCCCGCTCCACTCCGCCGGCGTCCGGCGACACCACGGTCAAATCCTCGCCCCCCTGTTTGCTGATGTAATCCAGCAAGACCGGCAGGGCATAGAGATGATCCACCGGGATGTTGAAAAATCCCTGAATCTGCCCCGCGTGCAGGTCCATCGTCAGTACCCGGTCGGCGCCCGCCGTCGTGATCAAATCCGCCATCAACTTGGCGGTGATCGGCACCCGCGGCTGATCCTTGCGGTCCTGCCGGGCGTAGCCGAAGTAGGGAATCACCGCCGTGATCCGATAGGCCGAGGAGCGCTTGAGCGCGTCGATCATGATCAAGAGTTCGAGGATCGCCGTATTGACCGGGGGGCAGCAGGACTGCATGACGAATACGTCGGCGCCCCGGACGTTTTCCTCGATCCGGACCCGAATCTCTCCGTCGCTGAAGGAGGAGACCGTCGCCTCACCGAGGGCGATGCCCAGATACCCGCAAATTTCCTTGGCTAAAGCCGGGTTCGAGTTCCCGGAAAACAACTTCAGCGTCTTTTCCATGACACCCCTCCTTCAAATCGGCGCACCAAAGCCGCCCTCCCTCATTGGGTGGTCATGACAAGAATCGCCACTGTATCGGAAAAGAAAGGAGCCTGTCAACCGACCGGCAGGCGCTGGGCGGTTCGATCCGAGTCTAGCCGCAGGTCAGAGGGCCTATTCCGGCCGGAGCCGCAAAGGCCCGGCGGCCCTCGGACCGGCCCACCAGATCCCTGGCGCGAACCGCCGTCGCCTCGTCATGAAAAATGCCGAAGACGGTGGCTCCGCTTCCGGACAGCAACGCCCCTTCCGCCCCGGCGAGCAGCAACTCCGTCTTGAGCGCGGAGAGGGCCGGGTGGGCCGGGGCCAAGGCGCCTTCGAAATCGTTCTCCATCAGCGGCACCACCTCGCTCCACGACAGCCGGTCGCGCCCCACGAGCTTGACGAGCGCCGCCGAGAGCGGCCGCACCCCGCGGCGCGACTCGGCCAGGCGCTGGTAGGCCCAGCGCGTCTCGATGGGAAACCCCGGGTTCACCAACACGACCCATCGCGTACCGGCCAGCGTCAACGGGGCCACGTCCTCGCCCCGACCCCGCACCCGGGCGCAAGGCGCAAATAAAAAGAACGGCACATCGCTGCCCAGCGACTCCCCCAGCTTGGCCATTTCGCTGACGGACCAGCCGAGGCCCAGCAGGTGATTCAACGCCACGATGGTTGCCGCGGCGTCGCTGCTGCCCCCGCCGAGCCCCCCGCCCATCGGAATCCGCTTGGTCAGATGAATGTCCACCGCCTGGATCGGGCGGCCCTGCGCCGCCGCCTGCTCCAGCACCATCTCGGCGGCGCGCCGGACCAGATTGCGCCCGTCCGTCGGCAGAGTCGGATCGTCGCAGGCAAGCTGGACCAGGGATGCACCAGCGGGCTCCGTCATGAGCCGAACATGCAGGTCGTCCTCCAAGCCCACCGTATGCATGAGGGACCAGAGGTTATGGTATCCGTCGGGCCGCCGGTCCAGGACCCGGAGGATTAGGTTCACCTTGGCCGGAGCCCGGACCAGCACCGTTCGCTCGCCCATGCTGCTATTCATCATTCATCGCTTATCGTTCAGCCTTGTAGCCGTGCCTCACTCGTCCCGGCCGCCTTTGATGGCATACTTCTCGAGGCGATAGCGGAAGGAACGGGTATTGAGTTTCAACAGCCGCGCCGCTTTCTTCTTGACCCACCGGGCCCGTTCCAGGGCTTTGAGCAAAAGATCCTTTTCGATACGGTTGATCAGCTCTTCCAAATCCAGCCCGTCCGTCGGCAGATCGGTGGGATAGCCGGCCTGGGGCTGGGCCGCCGGCCGGTGGAGCCAACTGTTGATGTCCTCCTCCGTAATCTGAGGGCCGGAGGCGAACGCGACCGCCCGCTCGATGAGGTTTTCCATCTCCCGCACGTTGCCCCGCCATTCATGTTCCAGCAGCAGATGCATGGCCCCGGAGGTCAGCTCCGGGACCGGCTTGCTGCTCGCCTTGGCGAACCGCTCCAGAAAATGTTTGGCCAGCAAGGGGATATCTCCCGCGCGCATGCGCAAGGGCGGTAAATTGATCGGGATCACGTCCAGCCGGTAATAAAGGTCTTCGCGGAAGCTGCCGTCCGCCACCGCCTTCTCCAGATCCTTGTTGGTGGCCGCGACGATGCGCACGTCCACTTTCAGGTCGCGGGTCCCGCCGACCCGGCGAAACTCGCGCTCCTGAATGACCCGCAGGAGCTTGACCTGCATGGTCGGCGTGGTTTCGCCGATCTCGTCCAAAAAAATGGTCCCGCCGTTGGCGACCTCGAACAAGCCGGCCTTGTTGGACACCGCCCCCGTGAACGAGCCCTTCATGTGTCCGAACAACTCGCTTTCCAACAACGGCTCCGGCAAGGCCCCGCAGTTGATGGCGACGAAGGGGAGCCGGCTGCGCGCGCTGTTGTAGTGGATCGCGCGGGCCACCAACTCCTTGCCCGTCCCGCTTTCTCCGCAGATCAGCACGTTGCTCTTGCTGTCCGCCACCTTGCGGACCATGTCGAACACCTTCTGCATCGCATCGCTCTGCCCCACGATCTGGGCAAACGAGGACTGGCTGGCCAGTTCCCGCTTGAGCAACATGTTTTCGGTCGAGAGCCGCCGCTTCTCCAGGGCATTGCGGATGATCAACTGGACTTCGTCCACCTGGAACGGCTTGGTCAGGTAGTCGTACGCGCCCCGCTTCATCGCCTCGACCGCGGTCTCGGTGGACGCAAACGCGGTGATGACCAGCACCACCGTGTCCGGGGACGAATCCTTGACGGCCTTGAGCACGTCCAACCCGCCCACCTTCGGCATCTTGAGGTCGGTGATGACCAGGTCGAAGATGTCCTTGCCCAACTGGGCAACGGCTTCCTCCCCGTCGGCGGCGACCGTCACGGCATACCCCGCGCGCTTGAGCATGATGCTCAGCACATCCCGCATACTCTGTTCGTCGTCAACGATCAGGATCTTTTCCACGGTTCCCTACTCCATGGTTCTCGTCCTTCGTGCCAGAGGCGCGGCCCCTCCTGGGCCGACACCGGCAGGCACACCACGAAACGCGAGCCCTTGCCCTCCTGGCTGTCCACTCGAATCCAGCCGCCGTGCAGATCCACGATCCGGTGCACGGCGGCCAGCCCAAGTCCGGATCCATCTCTCTTGGTCGTGAAGAACGGCAGGAAGATCTTGTCCAGCGCGTCGCTCTTGATGCCCTCCCCCGTATCGTGGAAGGCGATTTCGATCACGTCGCCGCTCCGTGCGCCGGCCCCGACCCACCGACGCCCCGTCGAGATCGTGAGCTGGCCGCCCGCCGGCATGGCCTCGAAGGCGTTGGTGGCCAGGTTCCAGAACACCTGCTTGATCTGATCCGGGTCGACGCGGGCGGTCATCGGGCCCGGTCGCAGATGCGGAGTGATCTGGATATCCGTCCGCGAGGCCGCTTGATGACGGACCAAATCCAGCGTTTCGCTCAGCACCTCGTTCACATCGCACTCCTTGAGATTGAGCGCCGGGGGCCGCGCATAGAGCAGGAACTCCGTAATGATGGCGTCCAGCCGCGTCGCTTCGCGTACGGCGATGTCCATGAGGCGCGCGTTCGTTTCCTCCAGCACGACATCCCGCCGCAGCATTTGCATCGCGCCGGCCAGCGCAGCCAGGGGATTGCGGATCTCGTGCGCCATGCCGGCCGACATTTCGCCCAGTGTGGCCAGCCATTCCCGGCGGCGCATCTCCTCCTCCATATCCCGGATCTGGGTCAAATCCTTGAACATCCCGACCATGCCGGTCTGGACCCCCTGCTCCGTCAGAGGCGACAGGGTCATGCCCAGCACCAGCCGGGTGCCGTCGGCGCGCTTCCCCTCCGCTTCGAACGTGTGCGGCGCAGCCAGGGTGGCCGGGACCGTGTCGAAGAGATCTCCCTGTTGCCAATCAAAGACCTCCCACCAGGGCCGGCCCAACACCGCCTCCAGAGTATACCCGGTCACCTCCCGCGCCGCGCGGTTGAACGAGGTGATTCGTCCCTCCGGATCTGCGGCAAACAAGCCGCTGCTGATGCTTTGCACGACGTTTTCGTGGAATGCCTGCAGGCGGAGCAGCCCTTGCTCCTTTTCGATCAGCGATTGGCCGGTGCGCCGGAGCTGTTCGGCCAACGTCCCGCTGAGCCAGCCCACCAGGACCAGGGCCAGGCCGTTCAACGACAGCGTCTGGATGGCTTCCGCCGCGGACAGCCGGCTGTGCAGCAGCCATCCGCGGCCCGCCAGGAGCCCGTAGAGCTGGATGTTGGTGAGCACGCCGAACAGAATCACCGAGACCCCGGCCGTGATCAGTCCGCCCCGGCGTCGGAGGATCAAGCTTGCCAGGGCGACGGTGATGACGTACAGCGGGGAAAACGGGCTTTCGATGCCCCCGGTGCTGGCGACCAGAAACGTCTCCAGCAGCAGATCCATCCCCACCTGAAAGGAGGCGAAGGGCCGGAGCGCCTGGGGTTCGGTCACATACCGGAGCGCCAGCGCATAGGCGATCGTGATCGCATAGGTGAAGACGATCAGGGCGTAAAACGTGAACACCAGCTCGCCCTTGGCGATCTGGAAGGCCAGCGAGAGCCCGAGCAGCAGCGTCACCACCACCACCCGCAGGCCCATCAACCAATGCAGCTTGCCCCGCAGGTCTTCCATAGGCTCCTGGGTTCAGCCGCTGTCCGGGGACAACGACGCTCACGTGAGAGACGGTCGCCGACAGCTGAGGCGCACGCGCGGACGATACGTTGACGCGTTGAGTGAGGCGAACCTGCCGCTGGCGACCGTGGGCGACATGCCGGCTAGCCGACGACCGATGCCATCTTGAAGATCGGCAAATACATGGCGACCACGATAAAACCGATCGTAGTGCCCAGAAACACCATCATCATGGGTTCCAAGAGTGCGGTCAGCGAGGCCACCGCCGCATCCACCTCGTCGTCATAGAAATCGGCGATCTTGTTGAGCATGGTATCCAAGGCGCCGGTGGACTCCCCGACAGAGATCATGTGGATGACCATCTTCGGAAAGACATCGCTTTTCGACAGGGGTTCCGCCACCGTTTTCCCCTCGCTGATACTGCTGCGCGCCCCGATGATCACTTCCTCCACCACCTTATTGCCCGATGTCTTGGCGGTGATGCTGAGACCCTCCAGAATCGGCACGCCGCTGCTGATCAAGGTGCCCAACGTCCGCGTGAACTTGGCCACCGAGGCCTTGCGGATCAGGTCTCCCATGACCGGGATCTTGAGCGCCAGCTTGTCGATGTTGTAGCGTCCCTTGGGCGTCGCATAATATTTTTTCAGACCGGACACCCCGGCCGCCCCGCCGATCACCATATAGACGATATAGGCCTGCACAAAATCGCTGGCGTCGATGACCAGCTGGGTCGGCCCCGGAAGGCCGGCCTTTCCGCCGGACAGATCCGTGAACATTTTGGCAAAGATGGGAATGACCCAGACCATCAGCACGGCGATCACGATGATCGACACGCCCAGGATGGCGGCCGGATAGACCATCGCGGACTTGATCTGGGCCTTGAGCTTCATGGCTTTTTCCATGTGCACCGCCAGGCGCACCAGGACCGTATCCAGCAACCCGCCGATTTCGCCGGCATGGATCATGTTCGCATACAGCTCGTCGAAGGCTTTCGGCTTCTTCTTGATCGCGTCGGCAAACGTGGAGCCGCCCTCCACGTCCAGTTTGATTTCCCCGATGACTTTTCCGAACACCTTGTTCTCGGACTGCGTGGAAAGGATCTCCAGGCACTGGATGAGGGGCAGCCCGGCGTTGATCATGGTGCCGAACTGACGGGTAAAGATCACCACGTCCCGGTCGGTGATACCGCCGCCGCCGAACCCGAACTTGCCGCCTTCTTTTTTTTCCTGGAGGGACGACACGACGATGCGCTGTTGGCGGAGCTGTGCGGCCGCCTCCTCCTTCGTCTTGGCGGCCACGTCACCCTTCTTGGTGACGCCCTGCGCGGTTCGCCCGACATACGTGAAGACAGCCATCAGTCCCCCATCCTTGCAAGCCGGCCCGCGACAGACGCCGGAGCCACGTGAGGCCGTTGCATTCGCCGCCCGCACCGGCTCATGCTTCTCTCGTCCTCACAGGCACCGCGCCTCGGAAGAGGTAGCGATAGAGGTAATGGCCCCCGGAGAGAAAGGTGACTCCGACCATGAGATAGAGGAGCGGCGCCAGCATCTGCAGGTCCATGCGGCGGGAGGACAGGGCCACGACCAGGAGCAGATAGGATAGTTGAAACAGGGTCGTCGCCTTGCCCCACACCGAGGGAGAGATGTCCACGCGCTGGACGGTCCACCGGGCCAACAGCGTGGCGGTCATGAGCAGCAGATCGCGGCTGACGATCAGGATCGTCACCCAGACCGGCACGAGGTGGAGCAGGGACAGGGTCACAAACCCTGCGGTCAGGAGCAGTTTGTCGGCCAAGGGATCCAGGTAGGCGCCGACCTTGGTCTGCTGATTGGCGACCCGCGCGATGGTCCCGTCCAGGCTGTCCGTCAAGCCGGCAATCACCAACACCACCAGCGCCGCGTCGAAGCGCTGATCGCCGAGCAGGCTCACGAAGACCGGAACGAGGAGAATGCGCAGGAGGGTCAGGCTGTTCGGCACGTTCATGACCGAATTGGCAGACACAAACGCCCTCCCGCGGAATTCCGTTGAGGAACAAGCTGGAGAATAATATGAATAGGGGCCGCACGTTGTCAACAAAGGTTGAACTCCGGCGAGGGCCTGACTATAATCACAGCTGGCGACTCAAGCGACCGAATCACGGACGGAGCGAGACGGAGGCTGGCGTGACTCTTCCCCTGACCTTCAAAAAAGAGGGTGTTGTCGAGCGGCATCAGATCGAGGGGACCGACCCCAGCGATCGCTACTTCAACCGGTCGGTGCTGGTCAGCCGCGTGGCGCAAGGCTATGCGGGGAAGGTGATGTACGAGGCCCTGACGGTCGACGGGGACACCCAGCCCACGATCGGCGCGGCCGTGAAAAGCCTCGTGGAGAAACTGCAGGCCTTTGGCTTCCGCCGCATACGCACCCGCCCCAATTTCAAGGGCCGCCGGTACCTGGCCGAGAAAGAAACCTGGACCGACTACCCGGACGCGTAACGCAGACGATCTGCTGCCGCGGCTATCCAAAGTCCATCCCCATCCGAGGCCGCGGTCAGCAGAATCGAATGGTTAAACCTCCTAATCCCATTGATGAAACGTAACACTCTTTGGATGCACGATTCTGAAGCTTTTGGACACACCATCGCCAGCATATCCACTAGTAGAGGAGCCAAACTCCGGCGCGCCATTTTGGGGCCATCCGATAAGGATTGACCCATACAAATTGGAATCCAATAGTTTCCGATTAGGGGCCGCATTTGTCAGCCGTAGCGTAGCCCGAGCGAAGGGGTGCTCCTCCCCAAACGTATAATTCGGCAGCCGAGCGGCGGCAATCACCGCCTTGCCTAATACCTCGCATTGGATATCTTTTGCCTCGATTGATGCCGGGGAAACCGCTTTCAGAAATTGACTCAAATCACGAGAACAGTTCAGCACAAACATCACGATTTCCCAAGCGAGTGCCGTAGCGGAGAGTACTGGATAAGTGTGATGGAAAGTGGTGCTTGGGCAGATAACTCCATCCTCAACACCCTCAATGAAATACCCGTGGAGGCAACCGGATACTCCTGAGTATGCAAACTCAGTTGAAAATATTCTGATCCGCGACTGCTGATGCTTTATCGCATTCGCAGCCGCAGAAACCAGCCGCTTGTGCTTTTTTATCCCACTTTGAAGATTCCGATAATCTGCTTCCTTCGTCCCCGCATTTGAGCGTGCCAAGAACGCGGTTGCGATTGAATCGATGTCGTCAACATGCTCAGCTGCGGCGTAGAACGCCGATTCGATATAGTCGATGAGCTCCTGCATGACGTCATCATTTGCCTTGGAAGGCGTTACGGTGCCCGAAGCACGGAAATATTGTTCGAGACGAGTGCAGAAACGAATCACGCGATCACACACTCGTGAGACAGAGACGTTGTAAATGCCCATAGGCGGCCTGAGATTGCTTACTTGCTTGAAAAATGTCTCATCCATCATCGCGGCCAACAACGAGTGCGCTTCCAGGCTCGATTGCGCATTCGGAGCGATATCTACTTTAAAAATTGGCTTCACCACGATCTCCAGTAGGTCGAACTATTGAATATACTGACCGACGTAGCACACTCGTGCAGACTACACATTATCGAGTAGTTTTCCGCTGATTTCAGTGACTTGTCAACGAAGCCCACAGCGCAGAGGTCGCGTACTATGCTGGTCGGCATAGTCCCATTTCTCAATTTTGAAACGTGCTCCGAGCAACGGGGACCGGCCTACAAGCGGTCGGTCCCCGTCACTCTCTTTTTTTAGAGCCGCAGAACCTTCCACAAGGAGGCATGTGCCTGGAGCGAACGTCCGCCGGAGCGGCGGGGTCCCCGCCCGGCGTCAGGAGAAGGAAAGCTGGAACTGACCACCGCACCGTGGTCGCAGGCCACGGCGACGGGAATTCCAGAAGGCTTCCGCTCCTGACACCGTGGAAGGGGTGCCGCGAGAGGCGCGAAAGCGAGAGGCACATGCCTCCGTCCATCCTTCGCCGGAAGAGCCATCAGCCCTCGGCCACCAGCTCTTTATAGATGATGTCGTGAATCTTCGGGCGAAACTCCCGGATCTTGTCGTTCTTCCGCGTCGGGTGGACGCGGTTCGACAGCAGGACCACCTCCAATTCCCGCTCCGGATCGACCCAGAGGGACGTGCCAGTAAATCCGAGGTGGCCGAACGACTTGGGCGAGAACTTCGTGCCGGATGAGGACGGCGGCGAGGGACTGTCCCACCCCAAGCCCCAGCTCGATCCAGGCACGATCTCCTGCCTGCTGGTGAACCGCCGCGCGAGGTCCGCCCGCAGCAAGGACGGCTTGCCCGTCACTGCATCCAACCAACAGCCGGAGACGGCCAGCACCGCCTCGGCTGTCCCGAACAGGCCTGCATGGCCGGCAATCCCCCCCAACGCGTAGGCATTTTCGTCATGCACTTCCCCCCGCAGCATCCGGCCCCGCCAGGGATCGTCCTCCGTCGGCGCGATCGTCTCGACCGCGACACGAGCAGGCCCTCCCGTTGTCGGCAGGAAGCAGAGCGGTTCCGCATTGATCGGACCATAGACCCGCTCCCGGATGAAATCCGCCAGCGACCGGCCGACCAGCCGTTCCACCAGCAGGCTCAAGAGCATAAACCCCAAATCGCTATAGATCGCTTTGGTTCCGATCGGCGCCGCGAGTGCTTCCGCTCCGATCAATTGCAGAACATAGTCCTTCGCCGCCTGGCTGCCGAGAAAACCCGGCTGGAGCTTGTCTTGTTCGGCAATCCGTTCGTAAAAGGGGCACCAGGCGGGAAGCCCGGAACTGTGGGTCAAGAGGTGCGCGATGGTCGCCCGACCGACCGGACAGCTTTGAAGTTCAGGAAGATAGCCCTGGACCGTAACGTCCAGGTCGAGTCGCCCGTCTTGAACCAGGCACAGGAGGGCGGTGGCGGTGGCGAGGGGCTTGGTCAGCGAGGCCAGGTCATAGATCTGGTCACGATGAAGCGGCTCCGGCGTTGGCACGGTAGCTGCGAGGCCGAAGGCCCGATGGTACCGGACCGCGCCCCGGAACCGGACCAGCAACACCGCCCCGGGGAAGACACCGGCCTCCACCGCAGATTGCATGGCGCCGGCAATCGGATCGGACGCATCCATCGTCACCCATCAGGGACACAAGGCATTGAGAGGCACAAGGCAGGTACGCGGGTATAGCAGGGGCAGGCCCCGGAACGGCCGTCAGGAAGGCGGCACGGTCAGCCGCCGATCAGCTTTTCCGCCTGGTCCGCGTGCGCCTCGTCGCCCATCTCGATCTCCACCATCCGCTCAAACGAACGCAGGGTCGAGCGCAGCCGCTCGATGGCCATAAGCCGTTGTTTGCGCAGGTCCAGAATCTCCCGCTGGGTGCCGGCAAGTTCGGCCTGAGCTTCACGGACCAGCTCCGCCGCCTTCAACTCCGCTTCCTTCATGATGAGCTCGGCATCCCGCTGCGCCGCCTGCTTGAGATCGTCCGTGAACGCCTGCGCGGTCACCAGCGCGTGGCTGAGGGTGGATTCGGACTTCTTGAGGACAGCCAGTTGCTCTTCGGTGGCCGCCAATTTGTCGCGCAGGGCTTGGTTCTCGCGCGTGAGCCCCTCGACCGTTTGCGCCAGATCTTCGAGGAAGTGATCCACTTCCCGCTTCGAATAACCGCGCAGGCTGGTCCGGAACTGCATTTGCTGGATGTCGAGCGGCGTAATTTTCATGGCGCACCTCTCTAAAGGCTCAGTGCATGCGGGCGGCGAAATCCTTGAGCGTTTGCACCACGGCCAATTGCAGGAACATGATAATCAAAAACGCGATGATCGGCGACACGTCGATGCCCATCCGCCAGCCAAGCTTCCGCCGGATCGGTCCCAGGACCGGCTCGGTGGCGCGATCCAGAAACTGTACGATCGGGTTCCACGGGTCCGGGTTGACCCAGGAAATCAAGGCCCGCGCGATGATCACCCACATGTACAGCCAGAGCACATAGTCCACGACCGTCGCGAACGCGTTGAGCAGATTGCCGGCGACAAACATCAGCTTCCCAGCTCCTTGGATCGGTTCGTTGCCGCCTCGACCGCCGCGATCAGAGTCGCCCTTAGCCCCCCCTGCTCCAGCTCGTGCAACCCGGCAATGGTCGTACCGCCCGGTGACGCCACACGGTCTTTCAACCGGGCCGGATGCTCCTCCGTCTCCAGCACCATCTTCGCCGCGCCTAGCACGGTCTGGGCTGCCAGCAGGGCGGCCACGGACCGGGGCAGGCCCATCTTCACCCCTCCGTCCGCCAGGGCTTCGATCGCCAGAAATACATAGGCCGGTCCGCTGCCGCTCAGGCCGGTCACCGCGTCCATGAGACGCTCCTCGACCATCACCACCCGTCCGACGGATTCGAAGAGCGTCCGCGCCAGCTCCGCATCCGCTTCGCTCACGCCGGACCCGCAGGCGATGGCGGACATGCCCTCGCGCACCAAGGCGGGGGTATTGGGCATCACCCGCACGACACGCGGCGCCTTGTCTCCCAATTTTTCAAACCGCCGACCAAGACTCCCGATGGACCAGCCGGCGGCGATCGAAATGACCAGACGGCCCGGCAGAACCGGCGCAAGGTCGTCCAGCACCGTCTCCATCATTTGCGGCTTGACCGCGAGCAGGACCACCTCGCCCCAGGCCGCCGCCTCCTTGTTGTCGGCGCCGGCCAGGATGCCGAACCGGCTCTTCATGAGATCCCGTCGCTCCTGGCTCACGTCGGCCGCACGCACCAACGACGGCTCGCAGCAGCGGGAGGCGAACAGTCCTCCCAACAGCGCTTCCGCCATCTGGCCGGCCCCGATAAAGGCCAGTTTCTTGGAGATCGTCCGATCAGCCACGTCTCGCTCCGAAAATCGCGGTGCCCACACGGACCATCGTGGCGCCTTCTTCCACCGCCACGGCATAATCCTGCGACATCCCCATCGACAGTTCCTTCACGTCTTCGTACGGCAGCGACAAAACCAGCTCGCGCAGACGCCGGAAGTAGGGCCTGGCCGCCTCGGGATCGGTTGCAAGCGGCGGCACGGCCATCAGCCCCTGCACGGAGAGATTCGGCAGGTCTTTGATCGCCGCCACCGCTTCGGCCACCGCAGCGGGAGCCAGCCCCCCCTTGGTCGCCTCCTCTCCGATGTTCACTTCCATCAAGACCGCCTGGACGAGCCCCGCTTCCGCCGCTCGCCGGTTGATCTCCGCAGCGAGATCCAGGCTGTCCACCGAATGGATCATCTGGAACCGCCCGACCACCGCCTTCACCTTGCGCCGTTGCAAGCGGCCGATGAAATGCCAGGCGATCCCCTGACAGTCCCCCACGGCCTCGATCTTCGGCAGCGCTTCCTGGAGCCGGCTCTCGCCCAGAAGATGCACGCCGGCCTCGATGGCCGACCGGACCAGATCCGGCGCGACGGTCTTGGTCGCCGCGATCAGGCGAACCGCTTCGGGCCGGCGGCCCGTGCGCAGCGCCGCCTGCCGGATGTTGTCAAAGACCGCCCGCACATTGCGGGCGATGGCATCCGGGCTTTGTGCGTCCGCCACATTCACTCAACGATGAAGGCAGAAGGCTGAACGATGCTTGCGACTGCGTAGGAGTAATGGATGACATGTTACACCATTCATCGTTCGGCCTTCATCATTCATCGTTTCTTCGAGCGGCTCGTCAGCAGGATGCCGCTCACCATCGTGCCTCGGGCCGTCCCTTCGCGACGATAGGAGTGAAACAACGCCGGGTGGCAGATCGTGCAGGCGTTGACCGTCCGGATGGAGGGACGGGCCGCCCCCATGGCCTGGGCCTGGCGCAGGAGCAGGTCACGCAAGTCCAACAGCCAGGTTCCCGGGCCCGTCTCCCGCACGACGAGAGACCAGTCGGGGAACCCCTGGCGCAGCTGCGCCAGCACCGGCTCGTCCACTTCGTAGCAGCAGGAGCCGGCCGATGGGCCGATGCCAATCCGCAGCGCGCCGGGGTCCGAACCGAACCGTTCCTGCATCACCGCCAGGGTGCGCGGCAGGATGCCTGCAACGGCGCCCCGCCAGCCGGCATGGATCGCCGCCACGACCCCCTCACGCGGGTCATGCACCAAGATCGGCACGCAATCGGCCGTCTTGACCGTGAGCCAGACCTCCCGCTGGTTCGTCACCAGCGCATCCCATCCGCCGGCAAAGGTCTCGCCCGGCTCGACCGGCCGATCCAGCACCAAGGCCTCCGTGCCATGCACTTGCGTGACCGACACCACCAGACGCGCAGCCTGGTCCGGGCGGCCCGCTTCATGTCGCGTCCCGAAGAAATGCCGGACGCCTTCGCGCGCGTCGGCAAACGCCGGAACCGTGATGTGTCCCTTGCTCATCTCTTCTCCCCACACAGCCTGGCAGGTCCTCGGCAAGGACTTCGCCAAAAGAGCGGTCAGCCCGACCAAGCCTCTCGGCGAAGGAAAGCCGGAACTGACCGAGGCACCGCGGCATGGCCGCGGCCGCGGGAATTCCGGAAGGCTTCCTCGCCGAGGGGCTCGGAGGGCGGCCCCGGAGGTGCGGACGCGCCGAGGACCTGCCATGGCCTCAGTCCGCTTGCTTTCTCAGAAACGTGGGCACGTCCCACTTCTCGTTTTCGTCCATGACCAGACCCAACCGCTCTTGTCCTTCCCGCTGCGCGGACAATTTGCGGAGGAAGGTCGGGCGTTCGAGGTTTTTCTTCGGCGCCTCCGCCGACGTTTTGGCGCCCACGCCGGCCAGGGCCGGTTGCGGAGCGCGCGCCGGGGCCGGGCGCTCGAGCAAGGACCGCTCCGGCAGTCCGGCCTCCTCCCGGTCGAATCCGGTGGCGATCACGGTCACCACCAGCTCTTCGTTCAGCGCTTCGTTGATGACCTGCCCGACGATGATGTTGGCTTCGGGATCGGCCGTTTCGCGGATGATCGAGGCCGCCTGGTCCACCTCGTGCAGGGTCATGTTCAGCCCGCCCGTGATATTGAGCAGCACGCCCCTGGCGCCGGCGATGCTCCCGTCCTCCAGCAAGGGGCTGGAGATGGCTTTTTGCGCCGCCTCGACGGCCCGGGTCTCGCCCCGCGACACGCCCATGCCCATCACCGCCCGGCCCGTGTAGGTCATGACCGTCCGCACATCCGCGAAGTCCACGTTCACGTGGCCCGTCGTGGTGATCACGTCCGCGATACCCTTGATCGCCTGCAACAACACATCGTCGGCCACCTTGAAGGCCTCCAGCATCGAGGTGCTCTTGTCCACAATCTGGAGCAGGCGCTGGTTCGGGATGACGAGCAGCGTGTCCACGTGCTTCTTGAGTTCCCGGAGCCCGTCCTCGGCGTGGCTCATCCGCCGGTTGCCTTCGTAGGTGAAGGGCTTGCTCACAACCGCCACGGTCAGGATGCCCAGTTCCTGCGCGATCCCGGCAACCACCGGCGCGGCCCCGGTCCCGGTGCCGCCGCCCATGCCGGCCGTGACGAAGACCATCTCGGCGCCCTCCAGGCTCTCCCGGATGCGGTCCTTGCTTTCCATCGCCGATTCCCGGCCCACTTCCGGCTTGGCGCCGGCCCCCAATCCCCTGGTCTTCTCCGGCCCCAGCTGGATTTTAAACGTGGCCATGGAACGGCCCAACGCCTGCACGTCTGTGTTGGCCGCGATGAACTCGACCCGGCCGAGGCCGGAGCCGATCATCGTATTGATCGCATTGCAGCCGGCCCCCCCGACCCCGACGACCTTGATCCGGACCGGCATGATGTCTTCTTCTTCAAATGAGAACATCGTGCTTCCTCCCTTTTCTGAAGAGCCGTCGGCTTTCAGCAATCAGCTCTCAGCAGAACAAATTCTTCATGCTGATGGCTGAACGCTGACGGCTGACGGCTCATTTTAGAAAAACTCCTGCAACAGTTGCCGCATCCGACCGAAGGCCCGCCCGACCCGCCGTCCGCCCCGGCCGACCGATTCCAGATCGCCCATGTGATGGCAGGCATGCAAAATGAGCCCGACCGCCGTCGCATGCATCGGCGTCCCCGCGATGTCCCGCAGCCCGTCCACCCCGGTCGGCACGCCGCGGCGCGCCGGCAGATTGAGCACCCGCTCTGCCGCATCGGGCATCCCTTCCAACATCGAGGTCCCGCCCGTGATGACCACCCCGGCCCCCAGCCTTCCGTCATAGCCGGCATGGTTGATCTCGTCGCGAACCAACTCGAACATCTCCTCGACGCGCGGCTCGATGACCAGCGCCAGCTCCCGCCTCGCGATGCTTCTGGCCGGCCGGTCCCCCGCGCTCGGCACCTCGACCATGTCGCCGTCGTTGACCAGGTCCACCCGCGCAATCCCGTGCTTGATCTTGATCTTCTCCGCCTCGGTCTGGGAGGTCAGCAGCCCGATCGCGATATCCTTCGTCAAATTCTGGCCGCCGATCGGCAGGACCGCCGTGTGCCGGATGCTCCCGTCCACGAAGATCGCCAGATCGGTCGTCCCGCCGCCCAGATCCACCATCACCACGCCGAGGTCCCGCTCCTCGCTGCTCAGCACCGCCTCGCTGGAGGCCAGCGGCTGCAGCACGATCTCCACTACGTCCAGGCCGGCCCGGTTCACGCTCTTGCTGATGTTCTGCACCGAGGTGACCGCCCCGGTGATGATGTGGGCCTCCACGGCCAGCCGCGCCCCGGACATGCCCAACGGTTCCCGCACCCCGTCCTGGTCGTCCACCACGAATTCGCGCGGGATCACGTGCAGGATTTCCCGCCCCGGTTCGACCATGATGCCGGCGCGGACCTGCTCCATCACCCGGTCCACATCCTGGCGGGTCACCTCCTGCCGCTTCAGCGCGAGTACCCCGCGCGCCTGGGCCACGGAGATGTGGCTGCCGGCGATGCCCGTATAGACGGCGTTGATCTGGCCGCCGGTCATCAGCTCGGCTTCCTCCACCGCCTTCTTGATGGAATCCACCGTCAGGTCGATGTCGACCACGACCCCTTTCTTGAGCCCGCGGGACGGGCTGGAGCCCACGCCGATGATGTTGACGGTCCCGTCCTCGGTCATTTCCGCGACGACCGCGCAAATCTTCGTCGTGCCGATGTCCAGCCCGACCACTACGTGATCACGTCTCCCCACAGTCGGTCACCCCCTTTCGCGAACGATCACCTTGCCCGGATAGCGCAAGTCGATCTCATGCTTTGGATTCGCCTGCTCGTCGCCGACGCTGACGTGCAGCGTCCGGTCGATCTTGCGATACCGCTCCCATTTCTCCTCGAACGACGCCGGCCCGAATTGAAACCGCAGGCCTTGCACGTAGGCGACGGCATTCTCCGGGTTGCCCAGGTCGATTTCCGGCAGCCCGTCGAACTCATCGCCCAGCAGGCCGGCCAGCCGGATCCCGTTCCGCACCAACTGGCGGGCCCGGTCGTCCCCTTGCATCACGCGATCCGGGTCCACGCCGATCAGGATCGGAAACTCGGCGCCCTCCAGCACGGACAGCGGCGTCAAGACCTGGCCTTCCTTGTCCAGCAACAGCGCCGAGGACGAAGACTTCAGCATGACCACCGGCTGGCGCTCAACCAGAGTCACGATCAACTGATGGGGCAGCGACCGGGTCACGGAGGCCTGCTTGATCCAGGGATGCGTCATCAGCCGCTCGCTCAGAACCGCGGGATTGGCCGACCAGAGCGTCTCCCCCGGTTGCAGCCCCAACCGATCCAGCACTTCCTCCCGCGACAAGTGCTGGATGCCCGCAAGCGTCACCTCCCGGACCTCCAGCCAATCATGCAGGATCGGCTGGGCCTGCCGGTACGCCTGTAACCCGCCCCACCCGGTCGCACCCGCAACGAGGATGCCCAGGCAAGCCCACCCGATCCACTTGCTCACACGCCCCAGCTTGGAGGACAGCCGCCAACGAGCAGACGACCGACCGGCCCGCCTCGGCGCCCACATCGGCCGGGCGGCCCGCGCCCGCTGCTTGGCGCCTTTCCACTGTTTCATCGTGTCTTTCTCCCTCCCGCCATGGCACGGAGCGCAGGCGAAGCAGCCCGGCAAGCGGCTTGGCCGGCCGCCGCGCGGGCGAGGGCGGACCGGAGGATCAACTCGGTCAAGGTGTCATAGTCCAACCCGGCTTGCGCGGCGGCCATCGGCAGGAGGCTGGTCTCGGTCATGCCGGGGATCGTGTTGATTTCGAGCACGTAGGGTTTGCCGCGTTGCGTCACGCGAAAATCCACCCGCGCCGCCCCGTCGCAGCCGACGGCCCGATAGGTCCGGACGGCCAGGTCCTTCAACAGCCGGGCCAGCTCCGGCTTGAGCGGAGCCGGGCAGAGGTAGCGCGTGCGGCCCTTCGTATACTTGGCCGCATAGTCATAGAAGCCGCCCGGCGCCACGATCTCCACCGCGGGCAGCGCCACGATCTTGCCGGTATCGCCCAACACCGACACCCCGATCTCGCGTCCGGGAATGTAGGTTTCCACGAGCGCTTCCTCGTCGTAGGCATGGGCGCGACGCAGCGCGGGGCGCCAGTCGGAGCGCCGCCGCACGATCGAGACCCCGATCGTGGAGCCCTCCGAAGCCGGTTTCACCACCAGCGGCAGATGCAGGCCGGCCGGCAACCCGGCGGACCGGCCCTGTTCGCGCCGGATCACCGTTCCCTCCGCCACGGGGATACCGGCATAGGCCAGCAGGGCCTTCGTCGCTACCTTGTGCATGCCGATCGCGCTGGCCCGCACGCCCGATCCCGTGTAGGGCATCCCGATGGATTCCAGCAAACCCTGTATCGTCCCATCCTCTCCGCCGGGACCATGCAGCGCCAGGAACACCAGCCCCACCCGTTTGGCCCGAAGTTGTTGCACCAGGGACTCGCTCACATCGATGGCCACCGCCTCGTAGCCGCGACGCTGCAGCGCGCCGTGCACCGCGCGCCCCGTCCGGAGCGACACCTCCCGCTCGGAAGATTGCCCCCCCATCAGGACACCGATGCGCGCTTTCGTCAGCGGCTTTCTCCTCACCGTTTACCTTTCACTGTTCACAATCCTCACGGCTGCCCCACGATCTTGAGTTCCAGTTCCAGCGTAATGCCCGTCTGCTCTTGCACCGCACGGCCGACTTGCTTGATCAGGGTGATCACGTCGGCGGCGCGCGCCTGTCCCAGGTTCACCACGAAGTTGGCATGTTTCTCCGACACCTGGGCGTCGCCGACTCGGGCCCCCTTCATGCCCGCGGCTTCGATCACGCGCCCGGCCGCATCGTTCGGGGGATTCTTGAACACGCAGCCGGCGCTGGGCTGGGCCAGCGGCTGGGTATCCCGCCGATGATGCAAGTAGTCCTTCACCACGGTCTCGATCTGTTCGCGGTTCCCGGGCCGGAGTTGCAGCCAGGCCCCGGCCACGATGCCGCGCGGCAGCTTGGCGCGCCGATAGCTGAACCGGATGGCCGAGGCCGGTACGTCCAGGACCTTCCCCTTCGGGTCCACCAGACGCACCGCCTTCAGCACTTGCCGCATCTCCCCCAGTCTGGTTCCCGCGTTCATCACGACCGACCCGCCCAGGGTGCCGGGAATCCCGGCGGCCCATTCGAGCCCGGTCAACGATCGGGTGATCGCATGTTTCATCAACGTCGGCATGCCCACGCCGCCTTCCGCATAGACCACGGAGTCCGGTTCGTCCCGGATCGCCGTGAGCTTCGCCAGACTCACCACCAAGCCGCGGATGCCCCGATCGCGCACCAGCAGATTCGTGCCTCCCAACACGAAGATCGGCACCTTCGCGGCCTTGGCCTGACCGACGAGCCGGCCCAAGTCCTCCACGTCGGCGGGGAAGCACAAGACATCGGCCGGCCCGCCGATGTGAAACGACGTCAGATCCCGCAGCGAGGCATTGAATCGGACCTCTCCGCGCAGACCGGCCACGGCCGCATGCAGGTCTCTGGCCTGCGCCCCCTTGCGAGCCGGCGCGGACGCGATCGCCTTGGGCCCCGGACTCAGCCCCTGTCTGCCGCCGTCCCGCATCACGACCTCCACGATCATAGCCGCTCCAACAACCCGGGACCGGCCTTCCAGATATCGCCCGCTCCGAGCGTGATCACCAGATCGCCCGGCTGGACTTCCGCCCTGACCTGCTCGGTCAATTGTTCTTTCCGTTCCACCCAACGGACGGCCGGATGGCCGGCGGCCCGGATGGCCGCCGCGAGCTTCTCGCCGGTGATGCCGGGGATCGCCGCCTCGCCGGCCGGATAGATGTCGGTGACGAACAGGAGATCGGACTGGCCGAAGGCCTGGGCGAACTCCTCCATCAGGTCGCGCGTGCGCGTGTAGCGGTGGGGCTGAAAGAGCACGACCAGCCGGCGCTTCCACCCCTGTTTGGCGGCGGCCAGCGTCGCCTTGATCTCGCTCGGATGGTGGCCGTAATCGTCCACGACCATCACCCCGCCTTTTTCGCCGCGCAGCTGGAAGCGCCGCTCGACCCCGGCGAAGGAGGCCAGCCCCTTGCGGATCAAATCCACCGGCACATCCAGCTCGATGCCGATGGCGATGGCGACCAGCGCGTTGCTCACGTTATGGATCCCCGGAATGGATATCCGGAACGGCCCCAAATTCTTGTCTCGGTGGTAGGCCCGGAATTCCGACTCCCACTGGTTCGCCGTGATGTCGCTCGCGCGGAAGTCCGGCGCCGGCACCCCAGGCCGCTCCTGCAACCCGTAGGTCTGGTAGCGCTTGACCACCCGAGGCAGCAGGGCGCGGATCCGCTCGTCGTCGGCGCAGAGCACGGCGAGTCCATAGAAGGGCACGCGGTTGATGAATTCCAGGAAGCTGCCCTCCAGCCGTTCCATCGTGCCGTAGTGCTCCAGATGCTCCTTGTCGATGTTGGTCACGGCGACGACCGAGGGCGAGAGCTTGAGGAACGACCCGTCGCTCTCGTCCGCTTCGGCCACCAGCAGATCGCCCCGGCCCAGCCGCGCGTGACTGCCCAGCGCGTTGACTTTTCCGCCGATCACCACGGTCGGGTCCAACCCGGCTTGCGCCAGCACCGCCGCCACCAGGGAGGTCGTCGTGGTCTTGCCGTGCGCGCCGGCGATGGCGATCCCATACTTCAGGCGCATCAGCTCGGCCAGCATCTCGGCGCGCGGGATAACCGGGATGACCTTCGCGCGGGCCGCCACCACCTCCGGATTGGTCGGCGCCACGGCCGACGAGATGACCACCACCTGCGCGTCCCCCACGTTGGCCGCGTCATGTCCGATGAATATCCGCCCGCCCAATTCCTCCAGACGCTTCACTGTCTCCGAGTAATTTAAATCTGAGCCCGTCACCTTGTAGCCGAGCGTCAAGAGCACCTCGGCGATCCCGCTCATGCCGGAACCCCCGATCCCGACCAGGTGAATGTGCTGAATCTTCCTGAACATCGTCGGTCCCACGCGAACGCTCACTCCGCTCCGTCTGGCGGACGACTCGTCCGAACCGAGCCTGTCCGGACGAAGGCTCTGCTCACGACCTGGTTGCTCCAAGAGGTTGGTTGGTCCCATAGTCCTCCTTTAGGAGTTTTCGGCACATCTCCACGATGGTTTCGGAGGCGTCGGGTCGCCCCAGGGCCGCGCTCCGCTCCCCCATCGAACGCAGACGACCGGCATCGGACAGTAAAGCTGCAATCTGGTTCGCCAATGAGGTCCCCGTGAGTTCGGATTGTCTCAGCAAGACCGCCGCTCCTGCTTGCTCCATCACCAGCGCATTCTTCTCTTGATGCTGATAGATCGCCGTCGGCAACGGGACCAAAATAGCCGGCTTGCCGCAGGCGGACAATTCGGCCAGCGTGATCGCCCCGGCGCGCGACACCACCAGGTCGGCAGACCGCAGCGCCTTCGGCATGTCATAGATAAACGGCGTCACCTCTGCCTCCAGCCCGGCTGCCACATAAGCGGCGCGCACGGATGCACAATCCGACTCGCCGGTCTGATGGACGATGGCCAACCGGTCCTTCATGGCTTGCACATGAGGCAGGGCCTCCACCATCGCCTGATTGATCGCATGCGCTCCCTGGCTGCCGCCGAACACCAACAGTCGATACACCGGGCGATCGGTGCGACGCGGGGACGCGGCGACGGGGGGATGTAGCAGTGCCGTTGTGTCCCCGCGTCCCCGTGTCTCCGCGTCCCCTCCTGCCCTCGTAGCTTCCTCGTAGAACTCCCGCCGGATCGGCATCCCCGTGACCCTGACCTTGGCGGACGAAAACGAGCCGGCCGCCGCGCCGTAGGACAGGAACACGAGGTCGGCCAAGGGCCCCGTCGCCTTGTTCGCCAGTCCAGGAGAGGCATTGGGCTCCAACAATACCCGGCGGATCCGTAGCAGCCAGGCCGCCAGGATCACCGGCGGACTGCTGTATCCCCCGACGCCGATAACGAGGTCAGCCCGCCGCGCGCGCAGGATCGCAACCGCCTGCCGGACCGCCACAGGTAAAGATAGACAAGCCAGGACCGCCTGCCGCCAACCCCGTCCCATCACCGGCCTGGCCGCGATCATCTGCAATGCAAATCCCTCATGCGGGAGCACCTTGCTTTCGATTCCCCTGGCCGTCCCGACGAACAGCACCTCCGTGGCTCGGTCCTGACGCAGAAACTCGCGGGCCAAGGCCACAGCCGGATACAGATGGCCGCCGGTCCCGCCGGCCGCAATGACAATCCTCATCTCCCTCCGGCCTGACGAGCGGCCCCCGGCGCCGGTCTGCCTCCCTGCCGATCGCGCGAAATGCTGAGCAGAATGCCGATCGCCAACAGACTCACCATGAGCGACGACCCGCCGTAGCTGACCAGAGGCAGGGTCAACCCTTTGGTCGGCAACATGCCGGTCACGACACCCGCATTGATCAAGGCCTGACATCCGATCAACAACGTGATGCCCAGGGCCAAGTGCCGGCCGAAGGGTTCCCGCGCCCGGTTCGCGATTTGAAACCCCTTCACCACCAGCAGGGCATAGAGGAGCATGATACAGGCCGTGCCGAGCAGGCCCACTTCTTCGCCCACCAGGGCCAACACGAAATCCGTATGGGCCTCCGGCAGGAAAAAGAGTTTCTGCTTGCCTTCGCCCAACCCCACGCCCAACAGGCCGCCGCTCCCGAAGGCCAAAAAGGACTGGTTCACCTGAAAGCCGGCCCCAGTCGGGTCCTTCATCGGATCCAGAAAGGTCATGAGCCGCTGCATCCGATAGGGCGACCGCCAGACCAACAGCCCCACCACCGGCAACGCCATCAGCACCAACCCCAGCAGATGCCCGAGCCTGGCCCCGCCCAGAAACAATAAGACCAACGTCACCAGACCGACCACGATCACCGTGCCCAAATCCGGTTCCAGCACCACCAGCCCGGCCAGCAATCCAATGACCAGCAGCGGCGGCAAAAACCAGGTGGTGAATTCCGTCGCCCGTCCCTCCTTCTTGGTGAGATAGGCCGCCAGGTAGAGCACCACCACCAGCTTGACCATCTCGGCCGGTTGAATCGAGATGGGGCCGAAGCGCAGCCAGCGCCGCGCGCCCTTCACCACCGTGCCCACGTGCGGGATCAGCACCAGCATCAGGAGCAGGACCGTGACGCAGAGAATCGGCAGCGCCATCCGCTGCCAGACCGTGTAGTCCACACGCGACGCCACGTGCAGCAGCAGAAACCCGAAGGCCAGCCAGGCCAATTGCCGCTTGAGGTAGTAGATCGAATCGTGGAACCGATTGCCCGCCACCACCCCGCTGGCGCTGAACACCATCACCAGCCCGATCAACGCCAACAGCAACGTGATGGTCAACAGGACCCCGTCGGCCTTCGCCACCGCCTTGGGCCTGGCACCGCCCCCCGGCCAAGGAAGCGCCAACGTGCCCCCCTGCATTCCCTTGCGCGACATTCATATGCTCCGCTTTAGCTCTCAGCCTTCAGCCATCAGCTCCGATCTTCCCTACTTCATCCCAGACTGAAAGCTGACGGCTGATAGCTCTTACGGCAGTTCTTTCACCAACGCTTTGAACTGCCGCCCCCGGTCCTGATAATCGGCAAACATGTCGAAGCTGGCGCAGGCAGGCGAGAGGAGCACCGCGTCGCCCGCGGTCGCCTCCCGCGCCGCCAGGTCCACCGCGTCCCGCAACGTCGCCGCCTTGCTGATCCGGTCGAATCCGGCCAACGCCGCCTGGATCAACGGCGCCGCGTCTCCGATCAGGATCAGCCGCTTGACCCGCTGCATGACCGTCTGGCGCAGCTTGCTGAAATCCCCGCCCTTGTCCTTACCGCCCGCGATCAACAGGATCGGCTGCGACAGACTCTCCAAGGCCTTGAGCGTCGCATCCACGTTCGTGCCCTTGGAGTCGTTGATGAACCGCACCCCCTCCCGCTCCCGCACGAACTCCAGGGCATGTTCCAAACCGGGAAAGGTGCGGAGCACCTGCCGCATGGACGGAATCGGGCAGCCACAAGCCAGACCGATGGCCGCGGCGGACAAGGCATTGGACAGGTTGTGATCGCCCAACAGCCGCAACTCCTCCCGGCGGCAAATCTCCTGCCGCTTCCCTCCGATGGTCGCCACCAACGCTCCCCCGTCGAGAAAGGTTCCTTCGCAGCCGGCGCGATCCGGGGACAAGACCCGGCTGAAGCCCAGGGTCCTGGCGCTCAGCTTCCCCGCCAACCCCGCAACCCGCTCGTCATCCAGATTCAACAGGGCCAGGTCCCCCTGCGCCTGGTTCTCGAACAGCCGGCTCTTGGCCGCCACATAGTCGTCCAGCGAGTCATAGCGATCCAGGTGATCCGGCGTGATGTTCAGCAGGGCCGCCACCCTGGGATGAAACCGTTCGACCGTTTCCAGTTGAAAGCTCGACACTTCAGCCACCACATAGTCGTAGGGACCGGCGCCAGGCCCAGCCTGATAGGAGGCCAGCGCCGCCTCGCACAGAGGCGTACCGAGATTGCCCCCGACGAACGCCCGCTTGCCGCTCTCGGCCAGCAACAGCCCCACTAACGTCACCGTCGTGCTCTTCCCGTTCGTCCCGGTGACGGCAAGAATCGGCGCGCGCAGAAACCGGGAGGCCAGCTCCAATTCTCCAATCACCCGCACGCCGCGCCCTCGCACCGCCTCGAGCGCGGGAAGCCGGCTGGGCACGCCGGGGCTGATCACCACCAGTTCCGCCCCGTTCAGCGCCGCCTCGTAACCGGCCCCGACCCGCACCGATACCGCCGACCGGTCCAGCCGCGAGAGGGGTTCGGCCAGGGCCGACTCCTCTTTTCCGTCCGCCACCGTGACCTGCGCACCCACTGTTTGCAGGAGCCGAGCCGCCGCGACCCCGCTGCGGGCCAAGCCCACCACGGTCACGCGCTTGCCCCTGATCTCCGCTTCCGCTGGGAATGACATCCTCCTCCACTGGATCAGCCTGTAGGATTCAGACCCAACAGGATGCTCAAACGGCTATCCAACGAGGCCGCAGGGAGTAAGAGCCCCGAGGCGTACTGAAGAAGTACGTTGAGGGGATCGAGCGACCGAGAACAAAGTTGGGAGCCATTTTCAGCATCCTGCCATTACCGTAGTTTCAACGTGCTCAAGCTCAAGAGCGCCAGAAGAATGGCAACGATCCACAGCCGCACCACGACTTTCGGTTCCTCCCATCCTTTCATCTCGAAATGATGATGGATGGGCGCCATCAGAAAGATCCGCTTCCCCCGCGACTTGAACGACGCCACCTGAAAGATGACCGAGATCGCCTCGATCACGAACACCCCGCCGACCAGCAGGAGCAGCAGCTCATGCTTGCTCACGACCGCCACGGTCCCAAGCGCCGCCCCGAGGGGCAAGGAACCCACATCCCCCATAAATACGGAGGCCGGGTAGGTATTGAACCAGAGGAAGCCCAGGCTGGCGCCAAAAATTGCGGCAGTGAAGACCGCCAGTTCCCCGGCGCCCTCGATGTAGGGAATCAGCAAATATTCCGACGTAATCTTGTTGCCGACCACGTAGGCGACAATCGTATAGGCCAGGGACGCGATCATGATCGGGCCGACCGCGAGCCCGTCCAGTCCGTCGGTCAGATTCACGGCATTGGAGGCCCCCACGATAACCAGGACGGCGAACGGGATATAGAGGAGGCCCAAGTCGGGCGTGAAGTTCTTGAAGAACGGCACGCTGAGTTGGGTGGAGTAGCCGGGCAGGAAATAGAAGACCAAGCCGATGCTGAGCGCCACGAGCCCCTGCGCCAGAATTTTCTGCGTGGCCGAGAGTCCCTTGGAGCGGCCCCGCACGAACTTGAGATAGTCGTCGGCAAACCCCACGGCCCCGAATCCCAACGTGGCCAGCACGACCAGCCAGACATAGCGATTGGTGATGTCCGCCCACAGGAACGTGGCCAGCACCACCGCGAAGAGGATCAGCAGCCCGCCCATCGTCGGCGTGCCCGACTTCGAGAGATGCGTGCTGGGCCCGTCCTCCCGCACCTGCTGGCCCATCCGGATCTCCTGCAATTTCCGAATCAGCGGGGGGGCCAGCACGAAGGCGACGAGGAAGGCCGTGACCGCCGCATAGATGATTCGGAAGCTCAGATACCGGAAGACGTTCAGGAACGAAAACTCGGTGTGCAACGGATAGAGCCACAGATACAGCATGCGTCAGTTCCAGGTAAAACGATAAACGATGAGTGATGAATGATGAACGGAGAACGGATGTCGCCTCAGTTCATCATTCATCAATCACCCTTCATCAATGTTTCGACGACCCGTTCCATCGTCATCCCGCGCGAGCCCTTGACCAGTACCACGTCCCCCGCCCGCGCCAGCTCCTTGCAGAGGTCCGCGGCGGCAGACGAATCGGCCACCGTATGAATCCGCCCGGCTTCCATACCGGCCGAACGAGCGCCTGCCGCCAGGTTCCGCGCCAACGGCCCGCAGGCGATGAGCTGCGTAATGCCCCGGGACGCCAGATGGACACCGACATCCCGATGCAGGGCCGGCGACTCGGGGCCCAGTTCCAGCATGTCGCCCAGCGCCGCAATCGTCCCGCCTCCGCCGGCCAGTTCGGCCAGCAGTGTCAGGGCCGCCTTCATGGAGGCCGGATTGGCGTTGTAGCAATCGTTGATGATCGTGATCCCGCGGCAGACCGTCACCTGCGAACGCATCTCGGCTGGCCTGAAATGCCCCAGCCCGCGCGCAATCGCCGCGCCGCTCATGCCCAGGGCGTGCCCCACAGCCGCAGCCGCCAGGGCGTTGGAGAGGTTGTGGACGCCATGCGCCGCCAACTGGACCTTCGTGCCGCGCGCCCGGTCCGGGAGGATGAGGCTGAACGTCGTGCCCCGGCTGAGATCCATCGTCACATCGGCGGCGCGAATCAGCGCGCGCGAAGACTGGCCGAACGGCAGGACGCGGCAGCGCGCCCGCGAGGCCAGGTAGTCGAAATAGGCATCGTCCGCGTTCAGCACCGCCGTTCCGTCTTCCGGAATCCAGTCCAGCAGTTCGGCCTTGGCATGGGCGGAGTCGTCCAGGCTGCCGAAGAATTCCAAATGGTCCGGGCCGATATTGGTGATCAGGCCGATCGTCGGATGGGCGATCTCGCACAGGCGCGTCGTCTGCCCCTTCCGGTCCACGCCCATCTCCACCACGGCCGCGTCATGGCGCTGGGTCAGACGCAACAAGGTCTGCGGCACCCCGATCCGGTTGTTGAAATTCCCTTCCGTTTTGAGCACCGATCCCCGCTCGGCCAGAACGGAGGCCGTCATCTCTTTGCAGGTGGTCTTGCCGTTGCTCCCGGTCACCGCGACCAACGGCATCGAAAATCGCTGGCGATGGTGCGCGGCCAACTGCTGATACGCGAGCACGGCATCGGGCACGCCGAAGATCGGCTTGGTCGCCGTCTTGCCCCAAGACTGGCCCTGGATGAGGGCGCCGGCCGCCCCCTTCCGGATCGCGGCCTCCACGAACTCCCGGCCGTTGAAGCGCTCCCCCGGCAGGCCCACGAACAGATCGCCGCGCCGGATCTGGCGCGAATCCGTGCAGAGACGGCGGAACCCGCTGCGCGCGAGTCGACCGGCGCCGGAAGCCAGCACCCGCGCCCCAGTCACCTCGAGGATCTCTTCCACCGTAAACAGCGGCATGACATCCCACGGATATGGCTGGCCGGGCCTCAGCGCCGGTTGTTCAGCGATGGACCCTGTGACCGCCCCCATGGCTCCCTTTCATCGCTTCGCGGTAGCGCTCCTCCACCCGCTCCAGCGCCGCCCCGATAGTCTCGCCCGGATGGACGGCGAACGTCGTCCCCGTTTCCGGATCATTGCAGAGGATGTATGAGCCCCCTTGCTGTCTCGTCTGGACGCCCAAGACCGTGATGCCTTGCATTCGTTGGATATCCGTCACGGCTCCTCCTCAGTTAGGATGTTGAAAAAGTCCGCCAGCTTTGCTCTCGCATCGCTGGACGGCCTCTTTGAACATCCTGTTAGGCGCGGCTCCGCTTGCGCAACGCCTCTCGCGCCACTTCGCGATCGTCGAAATGCAGCTTCTGGCTGCCGATGATCTGGTAATCCTCGTGACCCTTTCCGGCGATCAGGACCGTATCTCCCGTCCGCGCCTCGCGGATGGCCGCCTCGATGGCCTGGCGTCGGTCGGCGATCACCCGGTACTGCGCGCGCGCCGGCGCGGCTGCCAGGGCCTCCTTCACGCCCACCTCGACTTCGCGCAAGATCGCCGCGGGATCCTCGCTGCGCGGATTGTCGGAGGTCAGCACCACGACGTCGCTCTGCTCCGCCGCCACACGCCCCATCTTCGGCCGCTTGCCACGATCTCGGTCCCCGCCGCAGCCGAACAGGGTGATGACCCGGCCCGTCTTGAGACGGTTGGCCGCGGCCAGCAGACGCATCAGCGCATCCTCGGTATGGGCATAGTCCACCACGACGGTGAAATCCTGGCCCGCCTCGACGCGTTCGAAGCGTCCCGGCACGTTCTCGACCGACGCCAACCCGGCGCGGATCTGTTCCTGCGTCAGCCCCTCCTGCAACCCCACGCCGATGGCCGCGAGCAGGTTGTAGACGTTGTGCTCCCCCACCAGCTTGCTGGCCACCTCGAACCGGCCGACCGGGGTCACGACCGTGAAGTTCGTGCCTGCCAGCGAGAGCCGCACCGCTTCGGCGCGGATGTCGGCCGGACGCCGGATCGCATAGGTCCACACGGGAACGCGGCAGGCCTGGCACACGCGCGGGCCCCGCTCATCGTCCACATTCACGATGGCGCGCTTGGGCTTGAGCTTTCGCCCGGTCGGCGACAGGGCGGAGAAAAGGCGCACCTTTGCCTGAAAATACTCTTCGAGGTCGGCGTGGAAATCCAAATGGTCCTGGGTCAGGTTCGTGAACACCGCCAGGTCGAATTCGCAGCCGGCCGTGCGATCCAACGCCAGCGCATGAGACGACACTTCCATGACCGCCGTATCCAGCCCCGCGGCCACCATGCGCGCCAGCAGTGCCTGTAGCTCGACCGCCCCGGGAGTCGTGTGGGAGGCGGGGATCACTTCGGCCCCGATCTGATAGGCCACGGTACCGATCACCCCCACCTTCCGGCCGGCCGCTTCTAGCACGGCCCGGCAGAGATAGGTGATCGTGGTCTTTCCGTTCGTCCCGGTCACACCGATCATCGTCAGCCTGGACGAAGGATCCCCGTGAAACCGGCCGGCCAGCAGGCCGACGGCGCGCCGGGAATCCGGCACCTGAATGACCGGCACCGCCGGCGGCACCGACCCTCCCGCCGGCGGCTCCTGCACCACCAACGCGGCTGCGCCGGCCTGGACCGCCTGGACCAGATGCCGGTGGCCGTCCGCCTTGCCGCCCTTCACCGCGACAAACACATGGCCCGGCTTGACGCAACGCGAGTCGTCGGTTAGTCCGGTCACCTCGACTCCGAGGCCTCCGGGCCGCGTGACCGCTTCCAGAGGTTCGATGAGTTCGGCCAGCCTCACGAGGGATCTCCCACCGAAGCCAATCGCACAAGCGTTCGATCCACCCCGCCGCGCCTTGCTTCCCCATATTCATCATACCGGGCCAGCTTGATCGGCGACTTGGAGGAGACGCCCAGGTGCGGAAGCGCCTGCTCCGCCACGCGCCGGAACACCGGCGCCGCAATCGTGCCGCCCCATTGCTCCGTGCGCGGCTCGTCCACCACCACCAGGATCGCCAGCCGCGGATCGTCCGCCGGCAGGTAGCCGACGAAGGAGGCCACGAAGAGGGTCGGCGAATAGCGGCCAGTCTGAGGATCGATCTTCTGCGCGGTGCCGGTCTTGCCCGCCACCCGGAATCCGGCAATGGCCGCCTTGGCGCCGGTCCCATGGGTCACCACGCCTTCCAGAATCGCCGTCAGGGACTGGGCGGTCTCGGCGGACACGGCCCGGCGCCGGATTTGCGGGCCCGTCTGCGCCACCACCGCCCCCTTGCCGTCGCGAATCTCCGACACGACGTAGGGCTTCATCAGCCAGCCGCCGTTCGCGACGGCCGCCGTCGCGTTGAGCAACTGCAGGGGCGTGACGCCGACTTCCTGCCCGAACGCGATCGAGGCCAACGACTGGCGGCCCCAGTCCTTCGGATCCCGCACGAGCCCCGCCGCTTCACCCGGCAAATCGATTTCGGTCCGCTCGCCGAAGCCAAACGCCTTGAGATACCGGTGCAGCCGCTCTTCGCCCAGCGCCATCCCGGTTTTTGCCGCGCCGATGTTGCTCGACTTCTGCACCATCTGGGCAAAGGTCATCCAGCCGAGCTTTTCATGGTCGTGGATGTTCCGCCCGGCCGCGGAGAACTGTCCATTCTCGCCGTTAATCAGGGTGCCGGGCCCCATGACTTTTTCTTCCAGGGCGGCCGCGGCGGTAATCACTTTCATCGTCGAGCCAGGTTCATAAGCGTCGGTGAGCGCCCGGTTCCGCCAGCGTTCCGGCGTGAGGTTGCCCATGCTGTTCGGATCGAATTTCGGGTTGATGGCCATGGCCAGGATCGCACCGGTACGAGGCTCCATGACCAACACGACCCCGCCCTTCGCCCTGGAATTCGTCACCGCTTCGTCCAATTCCTTTTCCGCGATGTACTGGATCACCTCGTCGATCGTCAGGGTGAGGCTATGCCCAGGGGCCGGCCCCTGTTCGTTCAGCCCCTTCGGAAAGACGGTGCGGCCCAGCGCATCCCGCTGCAGGACCACCTTCTGCGTTTCCCCCCGCAGGTACGATTCGTACCGCCGCTCGATCCCCTCCAGCCCCTGCCCGTCCATCCCAGCAAACCCCAGCACATGCGCCAGCAGCGGCCCCTTCGGATAGAAACGCCGCCCCTCCATCCTGGTCCCGATCCCCTCCAGCGACAGACGCTCCAGGCTCCGTCCCTGCTCCGGGTCCAGCTTGCGGGCGATCCAGACGAATTTCTGCTCCCGCCTCAGCTTCCGTTCGATGTCATCGGCCCGGACGTGGAGCACCCGCGCCAAGTCGCGCGCCACGCCGGCAGGATTCTCCAGCGACGCCGGAATGCCGTAGACCGAGGGCACCTCCATGTTCATCGCCAGGACCTTGCCCTGCCGGTCGTAGATGCCGCCGCGCCCGCCTTCCACCGTCACGGACATCCGGTGCTGCCGGTCCGCCTTTTCCGTCAGTTCCGCCGCCTGCAATACTTGCAGCGTGAACAGCCGGAAGAGCACGCCGGCAAACCCGAGCATCAGGATGAGCCCGGCGACGATCCTCCGCCACCGATAGGGGTCTGCCGAAGTCACGGGATTCTCACCCCCACGTCGCTCTTGGCCAGCCGCAACTCCGCCCCCCGGCCGGGCGCGAAATCCGGCGTCACCTTCACCAGCACCACCTGCCCCTGCTCCGGCGGCCCCATCCCCAGCTTCTCCGTGGCCGCCCGCGCGATCCGCTCCGGCGCCGTCATGCTGGACACCTTCACCCGCAACTCGTCCCGCTCCCGCTGGAGCTGCACCTTCTGCTGCTTGAGCTGCTCGATGTGATAGCCGACGCGCACGATGTCCACGCGCTCCCACACACAGAGCAGCAACAGGAGCAGGCCCGTCACGGTCATTCCGGCCAAGGTTTTCATGCGGCCCTCCCCACGGTCAGGCGTTCGGCAACCCGCAACTTCGCGCTCCGGGCGCGCGGATTGCCCGCCCGTTCTTCCTCGGACGCCACGAGCGGCCTCTTGGTGAGTACGGACAAGCAAGGAGACTCCCCTCGCGACAACGCGCGGAAAGTCTGCTTGGCGATACGATCTTCGAGGGAATGGAACGAGATCACGCAGAGCCGCCCCCCCGGCGCCAGCACCTCCACCGCATCCTTGAGCGCGCCCTCCAGCACATCCAGTTCGCGATTGACGGCGATCCGCAGGGCTTGAAACGTGCGCGTCGCGCAGTGGATGCGCCCGTGGCGATAGGGCGGCGGGACCGATCCGCGAATCACAGACGCCAACTCCAGGGTCCGGGCCAGCGGGTGGATCGCCCGCGCGCGGACGATGGCCCGCGCGATCCGTCGCGAATACCGCTCTTCCCCATAGCGATAGATCAGGTCGGCCAGTTCTTGCTCGGGCAGGTCGTTCACGAGAGAGGCGGCGGAGAGAGCGGCACGCTGATCCATCCGCATATCCAGCGGGCCGTCGGCAAGAAAGCTGAAACCCCTCGTCGGTTCGTCCAGTTGCGCTGACGACACCCCCAGATCAAACATCACGCCGTCAACCTCCGCGACGCCCATTGAGCGTAACTGTTGCTTCAGCTCTTGAAAATTTCCCCGAACGAGACGCACGCGACCGGCATAGGGCTGTAGCCGTTCCCCGGCCGCACGCAGGGCCGCCTCATCCTGATCCATGCCGATGAGCACACCATCAGGGGCGCTGCGCTCCAGAATGAGGGCTGCATGCCCTCCATACCCAACGGTGCAGTCCACATATCGGCCTCCGGGCTTGCAGCCCAGGCCCGCGACCACTTCTTCAGCCAATACCGGAATATGGAGATCTTTCTCATGTTCACCAGGCAAACCATTTACTCCCACTTCTTCCCACTTTTCTCGCGTAATATACTCCCATGCATATACTTGTCAAGAAAATTTTGCGGTTTCTTAATAGGATATGGATGGCTGTGAATTCACAGAATGAATGCGAAATTCACGCTTCCAGGGGGGCGAATAGACTAAGTGGTGCAGAAGGCGAGCAAGAACTTTCAAATGACTTTTAGCTAAAAATGAAGCTCATAGAGATCACGATTGCTCGTTTGATACAGGGTTAGGGGCATGGTACCGTAGCGCAAATCTCAAGAGGGGTGCGCCATGGCTTTTGATTGGAGATGGGCATGGGCGGGTTTCTGGGAATCGCTTCCCTCCCCAGTTCAAGACGCGATCAAAAATTGGTTTTGGCAAACTCTCATTGGGTTTGCTTGCATGATGGCCTACTTCGCATGGGCGGCGTTCCAGGAAGTGCAGCAGTGGCCGGGAGAGATAATAGTTCTGATCGGTTTTGCCTTTTTCGTGATCGGCTTTGCCTTGGTAAATCAGATTCGATGGCGTCAATTACAACAAAAAATGCGAGCGAACATTGAGCAAGGCGAGGTACCGAAACAAAAGCTTCCAGATGCTACACCAGCACAATTAGCGCAAAGACGTATATCCGGCGTGCGTTTGCACCTTGCAGATTTGGTTAAAGATGGCCCCATTCTTCGAGATAAGATTATAGAGGGCTGTCAGATTGTTGGGCCAGCCGTGATTGCGTTATTGGGTGGCAATACAATAAGTCGCAATGAACTTGACGGAGGCCGACCAACATTTACGGACTATGTTTGGATTGTTCCTGAAGGCCATTCATTGGTAGGCACTGTCGGCCTGGAAAACTGCGAGTTTCGACGGAGCCATTTTTTACACATTTCCTTTATTGCCACTGAGCAGCAAGCATCGGAGTGGCGAAAGGAATTTCATGAACTTCCGCGACGATCATGACGCCACTAATTCCTTGTACTCCACATTGGATGAATTGAGCAGCTTAATGAGCGCGTCCCGAAACAGGTATGGATTCTAACGGTCGTCAAACCGCCATTCCAGTTCATCGAGGCAGGCGTCCAGATTGGACACCTCGTGCAAGTATATAATCGTGAACCCGATGAGGTTCTTCTTCCACAAGCTGAAGGCTGATTGCTGACGGCTGACCACCTCTTTCACGGATACAATTTATACAGCATGCGCGGAAACGGAATCGTTTCCCGCACATGCTCCAGCCCGCAGATCCAAGCCACGGCCCGCTCGATGCCCATGCCGAAGCCCGCGTGGGGCACGGACCCGTAACGACGAAGGTCCAGGTACCAGCGGAAGGCCTCTTCCGGCAGCTTGTGTTCCCGGATGCGGCAGAGCAGTTTCTCGTATTCGTGTATGCGCTGCCCGCCGCCGATGATCTCGCCGTAGCCTTCCGGCGCCAGCACGTCCATACACAGGGCCAGGTCCGGCCTGGTCGGATCGTTCTGCATGTAGAAGGCCTTGATGGCCGACGGATACCGGTGGACGATCACAGGCCGGTCGAATTCGTTCGAGAGCAACGTCTCCTCGTCGCCGCCGAAATCGTCCCCATGCTGGATTGGGTTCCCCTTCTGCTGCAACCGCGCCACCGCCTCTTCATAGGTAATGCGCGGAAACGGCGCGACGATCCGTTCCAGCTTGGTCACGTCCCGCTCCAGCACGGCCAGCTCGGCCCGCCTCGTCGCCAGCACCCGCTCGACGATATGGGAGAGAAACGCCTCGGCCAGGTCCATCATGTCGGCCAGTTCCGCGTAGGCCACTTCCGGCTCCACCATCCAGAATTCCATGAGGTGCCGGCGCGTCTTGGACTTTTCGGCGCGGAACGTCGGGCCGAAGCAATAGACCTTTCCAAAGGCCGCGGCCGTGGCCTCGCTGTACAGTTGCCCGCTCTGCGTCAGATAGGCCTTCTCGTCGAAATAGTCGGTCTGGAACAGAGTCGTGGTGCCTTCGCAGGCATTGGGCGTGAAGATGGGCGCGTCCACGAGGGTGAAGCCCCGGTCGTCGAAAAAGTTGCGGCAGGCGCGGATGATTTCGTGCCTGATCCGGAGCACGGCATGCTGCCGGCTGGACCTGAGCCAGAGGTGCCGGTGCTCCATTAAGAAACCGACCCCATGTTCCTTCGGCTGGATCGGAAAGGGCTCCGCCACCTGCACCGGCTCGATCTTCGTCACGTCCAGCTCATACCCGCCGTGGGCGCGCGCATCGGCCTTGAGGGTGCCCGTGAGGACCACGGAGGACTCTTGCGTCAACGCGGCTGCCGCGGCAAACGGCTCGTCCCCGACCGTGCCCTTGCTGACGACAGCCTGGAGATCCCCGGTCCCGTCGCGCACGACGAGGAAATGGATTTTCCCGCTGGAGCGGCGATGGCGCAGCCAGCCCTTGATCGTGATCTCCTGCCCGACATGGTCGGCGACATCCTGGATATACACGTGCGGCATGTGAACCTCCCTGCGTCTCCGTCGTCGGCCTTGCGCGGCCACGGCGGATGCAGCCTATCCCAACGTCAACCGGCTTTCAAGATCGCCGACCGCACCGCGTCAACCGCGTCCGCCCCGCGCAAACCCCGCTCCGGTTTGACATTGTTCGGCGGCGGCGAGCAGAATGAAACCGTCGGCAGCGGATGGACGCGCTCATGCGACACACCACGATGACAGACGGTCTGCTGGTCCTCGGCCTCGTCCTGGCCGGAGCCGGCGTGTTCTTCCTTCAGGAGTCCGCGCAGGCGACCATGTACCTCTGCCCCGGCAAGGTCGGGGACACGATCCAACTCCAGCCTGGCCCAGGCTGCAAGCCGCTGGTCGATCCCAAGGCCGAGCTCAAGGCCGAGGCGGACAAGAAGCCGGCCAAGCCCAGACCCGACATCGGCGTCACACCGGACAATATCGAGGCCTCGGTGGCGTCCTTCCTGAAGCGATACCGCGAATTCATGTCCTGCTGCTCGACGGATCCGGCGATGATCAAGGACATCGACGATCTGGACTACGAGGCAGGGGAGATTCTCAAGCAGACGGACAAACTGGTCGGCCAACGGTTCTCGCTGGTCGCCTCTCATGGGGCGCTGGTGCTGCCGGTGGTCGAGGCGCGGGACAAACTGCACGCCCTGAAGGCGAAACACCAACAGCTCGACCAGGCGTATGAAAAGGCGGAGGGCCTGGATTACGACGCGGCGGGGCGGGCACGGCGCAAGATACAAGAGGAAGAAGCGACGATGCAGCGTGAGTTCCAGCCGGCCCCTCAGCCGAGCCGCGCCCCGACGGGGAAAGACGTGGGCGATTCCCGCTTCAACGCGACGAGCCAAACGGGCCCGGCCCTCGGCGGCACCTCGACCTTGAACCGCGACGCGGCCGTGGGTCCGGCGGCCGGGCAAGGCACCCTCGACAAGGCGGCCCGTACCGGCACCGAAAGCGTGGGGCAATCAGGCCTGAACGACGCCAGCCAGACCGGTCCGGCCCTCGAGGACACATCCAGCTTCAATCGCGACAGCCAGATCGGCCCAGGCCTCAAGGGCAGCAGCTCCCTCAACGAGCAATCTTCCACCGGCCCCTCGGTCGGCCAGTCCGACCTGAATAAGCGCTAGTCATTCGCTGCAAATAGGCCGTAAGCCGAGCGAGAAGGTTTTCAGTATTCAGTTCTCCGTAGTCAGTTCCGGAAACTGACAACCGAAAACTGCTTACCGACAACTTCTTCTTTAGGCGGCCGGTTTCACCGGCGGCATGGGCGTCCACGTTTCGCCCCCGTCCTGGCTCCGGTAGAGCCCGCTCCCGTTCGTGCCCACGTACCAGACCTTCGGATCGACCTGGCTCTGAACCAACGAACGGACGTTGAGCGTGGCCAGACCTTGATTCAATGCCTGCCAGGTCTCGCCCCGGTCCTTGCTCCGATGCACCCCCTCGCGGCTGGCCACATAGATCGTGCCCGGCTGCGCCCGATCCAGCAGCATGGCGCTGATCATCTGGTCCGGCAGCTTCTGGGCGATGCGCGTCCAGGACTGAGCCTGATCCCGGGACCGGTAGATTCCGTTCAGGGTGGCGGCATAGATCGTATCGGGCGCATAGGGGTCCACTTGCATGACGGTCACGCCCAGAGCGCGGGAGGACTTGAGCACTTCCGGCGGCACGAGGCCGTTGTTGGCCTTCTCCCATCCCTTGCCGCCGTTGACGGTTTTGTACACGCCCCCGCTCGTGCCCGCATACATGACCTGGGGTCTCGTCGGGTCCAGCGCCAGCGTCACGACCATCAACACTTCCTTCATCCCGTCCATGCGCTTCTGCCACTGCTCCCCGGCATTCTGCGTCTCGAAGACTCCCATCGTGGTCGCGACAAAGATGTGGGCTGGCTCCGCCGGGTCGAACACGAACTGGTTGACGACCGAGGTGATCGTCACATCCTCCAGCCCGGCCCGCAGCGAGACCCAGCGCTGGCCCCCATCGTAGCTCTTGAAGACCGCATCCCCTTTGGTGCCGGCATAGACGGTGGCGGGATAGGCGGGATCGACGGCCATCGAGATCACGCGCGAGTGGCTCATGCCTTTGGAGAGATTCTCCCAGGTCTCGCCGCCGTCGCGCGTCTTGTAGATGTAATCGTTGGTCGCGACGTAGAGGATGTTCGGATTGGCCGGATGCACCGTGATCACGACGATCGCGTCGGCGCGTCCGCAGCCGGAGAGGAACAGCGCCGCCAGCAGACAGCAGGTGAGAAGCAGGCCTCGAAGGCAGGTCGGCATCGTCACGCCCGAGGCAGGAGCCTACCGATAATTAAGGAATTGCAGATCAATGCCAAAGTCCTTTTGCTTTAAGAATGCGATCACCGCCTGGAGTTCATCCCGGCTCTTGCTCTGGATCCGCACCTGGTCCCCCTGGATCTGCGCCTGGGCCTTGAATTTCCCGTCGCGGATCGCCTGGCTGATCTCCTTGGCCTTGTCGGAGGCGATGCCGCTTTGCAGCGTGATCGTCTGCCGCACCGTCCCGGCCAGCGCCGGCTCCACGGCCCCGTAGGTCAGGGCTTTCAGCGATACGTTGCGCTTGACGAACTTGGCCTTCAGGATTTCCAGCACCGCCTTGAGCTTGTACTCGTCGTCCGAGACCACGACCAGCGTCTTGTCCTTTTCCGTCAGCGTGAGCTCGGTCTTGGAATCTTTGAAGTCGAAGCGCTGGCGGATTTCCTTCGTGGCCTGCTCCACCGCGTTCTTCACTTCCTGCATGTCGATCTGCGACACCACGTCGAACGAATTCTGATCGGCCATCACACACCCCTTTCAGCTATTAGCGGTCAGCTTTCAGCCTTCAGCTCCGGTCCGAAGTCAAAGCTGATGGCTAACGGCTGACAGCTTCTTGATCAACAACAGCGATCCACGGTAATCCGCAACCCCTCCCCATGGGCCGGAGAAGCCCCGCCCAACGGCACTCCGCCCGGCCCCACTAACACCTCGCTGCTCGTACAGGGCTTCCCTTCCACCAGATAGCCATACCATTGGCGCAGACTGTCCGCCAGCACGATCACCGCCAACAGGGCCACCGCTCCCACCAGCGCCGCATCCAGATAGAGGGGCAAGACCGGCTCGGCGGCCCCGGCTGTTGCCGCTTTGTGCAGGAACAAGAAAGCCAGCTCATAGCAGCCGGTCAACGTGATGGCGCCGACGAACAGCATCGGCCCGATCGTGATCCAGAGATACCGGGCCTTCTGCATCTTGATCAAGACAGTCGTCCCGATACAGAGGGCCAGGGTGCCGAGCAGTTGGTTCGCCGCCCCGAACATGGGCCAGATCGTCGAGATGCTGCCGGTCCCGATCAGATAGCCCCAGGCCCCCACCACGAGGGCGCTGCTGGCCAGCACGCCCGGCCACCAGGATATCTGCCGCAAGGGCCGATAGAGGCGCCCGCCCATTTCCTGCACCAGATAGCGGGCCACGCGGGTGCCTGCGTCGATCGTGGTCAGGATGAACAGGGCTTCGAACAGGAGCGCGAACTGGTACCAATAGGCCATCAAGTGCGCCATGCCGGGGAGACCGGAAAAGATCGAGGCCATCCCGACCGCCAACGACACGGCTCCGCCCGGCCGCCCGGCCACGTCCGACTCGACGAGGTGGGACAGCTCCTCGATCCGCGAAACGGGAAAGCCCATGGCCGCCAGCGCCTCCGGCGAGAGCAGCGTGTTGATCGCCAGATAATCGCCCGGCACCAGGACCGACGCGGCGATCAGCGCCATCACGCCCACAAAGCTTTCCATCAGCATGGCCCCGTAGCCCACGATGGAGTAGGACTCCCGCGCGATCATCTTGGGCGTCGTGCCGGACGAGACCAGCGAATGGAACCCAGAGATGGCGCCGCAGGCGATCGTAATGAAGAGAAACGGGAAGAGCGTCCCGGGAATGATCGGCCCACCTCCGTGCACGAAGGCCGTGACCCGCGGCATCTCGATGATCGGGGCCATCGCCATCACCCCGGCCGCCAGGAGCACGACCACGCCGATCTTCATGAAAGTGGACAGGTAGCCGCGCGGGTCCAGGAGCATCCAGCCCGGCAGGATGCTCGCGAGAAACCCGTAGCCGGCCAGGAGCCACACCAGCGTCGGCCGCTCGAAATGGAACCAGCTTGCCGTATCGGATTGGGCCACGAGGCGCCCGCCCCAGACGGCCAACAGGAGCAGCGCAACCCCCAGCACCGTCATCTCCCCGACGCGGCCCGGACGGAATTTCTGCAGGTAGAACCCCATAAGGAACCCGATGGGCACCGTCATGGCGATCGTAAACGTCCCCCAGGCATTCCGATACAAGGCGTTGACCACGGCGAGTCCCAGCCCCGCCAGCGCCACGACCACGATGAACAGCACCGCCACGGCGGTCGTCGCCCCGGTGACGATCCCGACTTCATCCTGCGCGATCTCCGGCAGGGACCGGCCATTGCGCCGCATCGAGGCCACGAGGATGATGAAGTCCTGCACCGCCCCCGCCAGCACGGCGCCGATCACGAGCCAGAGGAAGCCGGGCAGGTAGCCGAACTGGGCCGCCAGCACCGGCCCCAGCAGCGGGCCGGCTCCGGCGATGGCGGCGAAGTGGTGGCCGAAGAGAACATACTTGTTGGCCGGGTAGAAATTCTTGCCGTCTTTGAGCCGGTGCGCGGGCGTCACCCGCTCGTCGTTCAGCTCCATGACCCGTCGCGCCAGAAACCGGGCGTAGAACCGGAAGGCGAGGACGTAGAAGCAGGCCGCCGCCACGACCAGCCAGAGGCCGTTCACCTTTTCGCCCGGATTGACCAGGCCCGTGACGAAGCCGAAGGCCAGCGCGCAGACCGACGCGATCAGCATCCACAGAGCTTTCATCGCCACGCTCATGACGATCGGTATCCTTGCAACTCTGCTGAGTCCTGTACAAGAGGCACGCGAGAGGAGGGCGCCGCGGCGGCAGCGCATCGGTTCAGGCAACCATCACCGGGCCGCAATCGTGCGTATCGTGCCCTGGAAAGCCGTGAGGAATCCGTCGATCTGCTGCCCGGTCAAGGCGCCCATGTTGGCCACGCGAAAGATCTTCCCCTCCAACAACCCCTGCCCCGGATAGATGACGTAGCCCTGCTCCTTCAGCTTGTCGTGGAGCGCCTGATAGGTCACTCCGTCCGGCAGATGATAGGCCGTGAGACTGTTGGACTGCAGTTCCACCGGTAGGACCGGTTTCATCCCCAGTGCGTCCATCTTTTTCCGAATCTGTGCCGCGGCGTTCTTGTAGCGCTGGATCCGGGCGGCCACTCCCTCCTCCAACAATTCGTTGAGCGCTTCGTCGAACGCCTGAAAGACTTGCACCGCCGGGGTGACGGGGCTGCTCCCCTTCTCCGCGTCTTCATAGTAATGGGGCAGGTGCAGATACCAGGACCGTTTGGGATAAGCCTTCATCCGCTCCATGAACCCCTTGCGAACCAGCACGAAGGACACGCCGGGCACCCCCTGGAGACAGTCATGAGCCGTGCCGGCCACCATATAGAGGTGCGGCCCAGCCACGTCGAGTTCTTCCCCGCCCAGGCCGCTGACCGAGTCCAGGACGAAGACGCGGTTCAGGCTGTCGGCCACCTCGGCCATCTCCTTCACGGGATTGATCAAGCCCGTCGTGGTCTCATGGTGCACCATCGCGACCACGTGGACTTCCGGGTGCTGGCGCAACGCCAGCCGCAGCTTCTCCGGGTCCGGCCTCGTGCCCCAATCCAGCTTGAACTCGTTGACCCCCAGCCGGTGCACGCCGACGATGGAGGAGAGGCGCTCGCCGTAGACGCCATTGTTGATCACCAGCGCTCGCTTGCCGTTCGGGAGCGAGGAGAGCACCGCCGCTTCCACGGCCGCGCTGCCCGAGCCGGTCAGGAGCACCGCGGTATAGTCCGCCTCCGCCCCTGGCACGAACGCCTGAACCAGCTTTCGCCTGATCCCTTGCATGAGGTCCGCAAACTCAGACTCCCGATGGCAGAGATCGGGACGTTGAAGTGCCGCGCGCACGCGCGCCGACACATTGACCGGGCCGGGGCTTAACAGAATCATAACAAGTCCTCAGCTTTCAGCCATCAGCCATCAGTTCCCAGCCTCGACCTGAAGGCTGAACGCTGACGGCTGACAGCGATTATTCGATGGCTTTCCGGAACCGTTCGGCAATCTGGGCCGGTGGGAGCGGAACCCAGGGCACATCTTCCACTTGCTCGGTGATCTTGACCAGCAACAGACTGGGCCCGTCCTTCCCCAGCATGTCCTTGAACTCGTAGACCAGGTCCTCCCGCTCACGCACCCGCTCCACGTTCACGTAGCCGGCGGCCTTGGCGACCTGGTCCAGCTTCACGACCCGCGAATAGGACGGCTGGTTGCCCCCGCTCCCATAGACTTCGTTATCCAGCACCACGTGGATGAAGTTTTTCGGTTTCAGCGCGCCGACCGTCGCCAACGTGCCCAGGCCCATCAGCACGTTCCCGTCCCCGTCCAGCACCACGACCTTTTTCTGCGGCTTGTGCAGCGCCACTCCCAGCCCGATCGCCGCCGCCATGCCCATGGAGCCGGTCATATAAAAATTCTCGGGACGGTCTTTGACCTTGAAGGCTTCCCGCGAGGCGAACCCATTGCAAATGATGACCGGCTGATCGCTGACCAGGTCCAACAGGGCTTGGATCGCCCTGGCCCGGCTCTGCATGGTCCCTTCTTCCGGTCTCATTCCTAGTCCTCACTCATCGCCGTTCGTAAAGAGTTATCAGTGTTCTGTGATCAGTTCTCAGTTTCCGGAACTGACTACTGAGAACTGGATACTGACAACTTTGATTCACGTTTCACGGCTGAATCCCACGCACCACGCCGCTTTTCAGGAGCAGCGCGACGGGAATGCGTTCCTTCATGAACGTCTGCGCGACCCAGCGAAAATCATCGGAAGCCGTCTGCTCAGACAGGGTCCGGTGAGGAATGCGGACCGTCTCCAGCACCTGCGTCACGGTCCGGCCCATGACAAGGTGCTCCGGCGCGTCTTTTCCATCGAAGCCCCGCCAGGCGATGACCAGCAGGCAGGGCTGGCGATAGAGCAGGTTCAACGAGGCCAGTGTATTCAGGCTGTTTCCCACGCCGGCATTCGCCATCAGCACCGCCGGGACCCTGCCGGCCATGAAGGCGCCGGCCGCCATCGCCACGGCTTCATCTTCGCGGACCGCCGGCGTGTAGAGGCGCCGTTCGATCAGCGTCTCGATCACGCCCGCCAGCAACACATCCGGCACACCCGTGAAGAAGTCGAACCCGATATCCTGCAAGGCCTGGCAAAACGCATCGCTCTCGATCATGACGCCCCATGACGAAGGATTCGCCGACATCCGCCGATTGAAGAACGGCGCATTATAGCGAAGCCCCTCCCGACTTCACAAGGAACGGGTCGCCCGCGCCCCTCGCGCCGCGCCGATTGAGTTCGCTTCCCCAAAGATGCTATGGTTTCGCGACCTGCGACGGAATGGACACCGATGCCCCCTCTGATTGCCCACAGCCGGCCCCGTCTGACTGCAGCACTGATCTTGCTGGCTTGGCTCTGGCCGGCCCCGTTTCTCCCGGCCACCGTCGAGGCAGGCACCTTGCTCAACGACCCCAAGGGATTCCGCAACATCCCCTGGGGCTCCCCGCTCACCAATCAGGCGGAGCTGGCCCTGATCCAGAACATGGACCGGGTGAAGGGCTATGAAGTCCCGAAAGAGCCGCCTCATCTGGGAGAGACCACCGTCGAATCGGTCCGACTCTTCACGATCGACGGCCAGTTCGGCCGGGTCACCATCCGGTATCAGGGCAAAGACACTCATGACGCGGTCCTGGCGTATCTCCAATCCCAATTCGGCCCGATCGACCGGTCGCCCGGCTCCATGATGCGAGGCCTCAACCAGCAGTACAATTGGCGGGGGACCGACACGGAGATCAACCTGACCTATGAGGCCAAGCGGGAGCGGGGCTACCTGTTCATCGAAAGCCGCACCCTTTCCCCCCGGTTCAACGATGCTCTGGCAGACACAGGCTCCAGTTACTGACGCCCGCCCGCGCCGGTTGCGGCGCGCGTCCGGTTCGTCCACATTCTGCCTGCTGGCTTTCGCGATCCTTTACCTGTCGTCCCCCTCTCCCGCTTGGGCTGTCACGATGGCCACCGATCCCAAAGGGTTCGAGGGAATTCCCTGGGGCGCGGCGCTGGCCGAAGCGCCGACGTTTCCGCTCACGTACTCGGAAGACCGAATCAAGGAATACCAGCTCAAGCAGGAGCCCCTGCTGATCGGGACTGTTCCCGTCCAATCCATGAAGTTCTCCACCGTGGATGGGAAGTTCGCCCGTGTAACCGTCCGCTACCAGGGCGCGCTCCAGCACGAAGCCATGCTCCGCTACCTCCAGGCCCGCTACGGCCCGCTCGACCTGACGCCGGGCCAGACCATGGCCGGCGCCAACCAGCAGTACAACTGGCGCGGCCCCGAGACCGAAGTCAACCTGACCTATGACGGCAAACAAGAGACCGGCGTCGTCTTTTTTGAGAGCCGCGCCCTCGGGGCCAAGTTCGCCGAAATCATGAGCGGGTTCTGACCGACCCGACCCGTTTCCCCGCCGCTTGCCGCGCCAAACGGCTTATGATAACATCTCCGGTGAGTAATCACTCACTTACCGAGTATCCGATGCCGACGTTGCACGCCGTCAAACCGCACAAACCGCTTAGGGGCGTTCCCCGATCGCTCCGGCCTTCCGGGCAGGAACGGCAAGCGAGCATCATCACCGCCGCCGCCGCACTCTTTGCCGCCAACGGATTCAAGGGCACGACCACAAAAGAAATCGCCAAGTCCGTGGGGATCAGCGAGGCCCTGCTCTTCAAGCATTTCCCCACCAAACGCGCCCTCTACGCGGCGATCTTGAAGGAAAAGGTGTCCATTCCCGAACTGCTGGCCAGCGTGGAAGAGGCGGCCAAGAAGCGGGACGACCGGCAAGTCTTCACGTTGATCGCCAGTCACCGCATCCGCCGGGGCGCGGACCCGACGTTGCTCCGCCTGCTCCTGTTCAGCGCGCTCGAAGGGCACGAGATCTCGGCCATGTTCTTCCGCACCCAGCACCGAATCTTCTACGATTTTCTGGCCGGCTACATCGCGCAGCGGGCCAAGGAGGGCGCGTTCCGGCACGTAGACCCGATGCTTGCGGCCAGGGCCTTCACCGGCATGATCGCCCACCACCGGATGTTGCACGAAATCTTCGGCATCCCGGCCCACCGGAGCCCCGAAGATAGCGTGGCCGCCTATGTGACGCTGTTTCTGGATGGCTTGCTGGCCGCCCGTCCCGAAGGCCGCACGCCCGCCGCCCGGAGGCAGTCATGAACCACATCCGCCGCCATCCGGGCCTGACGGTGGCCGCGATTCTGATCCTGGCGCTCGCCGGCCTGGTCGTGTTCCGCCTGACCAGCAGCGGGGCCAAGCCCGACACGAAGAAGGGCCGCGTGATCACGGTCGGCATCGGCACGCCGATCCGCCAGGATCTGGACGTGCGCCTGACTTTTACGGCCGATATCGAGCCGGATCAGCAGATCAACGTCTTTTCCCGTGTGGACGGCTACATCGCCAAGTTCCACGTGGACGAAGGCGACTACGTGAAAGCCCACCAGTTGCTGGTCGAAATCGACCACACGGATTACGTCCACGCCGTCAACCGCGCCAAAGCCAACCTGGCCGCAGCCAGGGCCGATGTGCTCCGGCAGGAAGCCAACATCCGCAACGCCAAACTGACCCTCGACCGGATGCAGAAGTTGATCAAAGATCAGTTCGTGTCCCAGCAGGACCTGGACAACGCCCAGGTCAACTACGACATGGCCCTGGCCCAGATCGAATCCGTGCGCGCCCAGGTCAAGCAGATGGAGGTGGCGCTGCAACAGGCCGAAACGAATTTGACCTACTCCTACATCCGCGCCCCCTTCGCCGGCTACATCGCGGAGCGGACGCTCGACACCGGCGCCTCCGTCACCGGTTCCACCGCCAGCACCTCGACGACGGCGCGCGGCATCCTGACGTTGCAGAGCATCGGGACGGTCCGCACGATGATCGAAGTGGTCGAGAAGAACGTGCCCCTGATCAAGATCGGGCAGAAAGCGGAAGTGCGGGCCGAGGCGTACCCGGACAAAGTTTTCATGGGCCAGGTCACCCGGATCGTCCAGGCGCTGAACCGCGGCACCAGGACCATGACGGTCGAGGTGGATCTGCCGAACAAGGACCTGGCGCTGAAGGGCGGCATGTTCGCGCGCGTCGAGATTCTGGTGGGCAGGCATCCGAACGCGATTCAGATCCCCATCGATGCCCTGACCAAGCTGGAAGAGGCCCAATACGTCTACGTGGTCCGGGACGGCAAGGCCCACCAGATGCCCGTCGAAGTGGGGGTCCGGTCCGGGAACATGATTGAGGTGACCAAAGGACTCGCCGGCACCGAACAGGTGATCGTGTCGGGCAAAGACTTGGTCGGAGAAGGGACCCCCGTGCAGACCAGGCCGGCCGACCCGACGCCCGGTCCCGGCATGTCGCCCGAGCCGACCCCGCAAACGGTCCCGACGGACAAGCCGGCCGGGCCGGTGAAACGCGAGGGGTGACACGCCGTGCAGGCACAGGCTGAATGATGCATTACTCGCCGACCAAAATCTCATGCCTGCGATGCAGCGTTCAGCGTTCATCGTTCGTCATTTGTTGATATGTGGCTGACTCTCCTCGCCCTCAGAAACCGCATCGGCATCCTCATGCTCTCGCTCGCGATGGTCGTGCTGGGCTGGACCTCGCTGGATCGCCTGCCCGTGGACTTGTTCCCCAACATCCAGGTGCCGGTCGCCTTCGTCGGCGTGATCTACAAGGGCGCGCCGCCCCTGGACGTCGAGCAAAGCGTCGTCTACCCGATCGAGAAAGCCGTCAGCTCCGCCTCCAACGTCGAGCACGTGGAATCGTTCGCCAAGCACGGCATCGGCGCCGTCCAGATCTGGTTCAACTGGGGGGCCGACATCAATGTGGGTCAGATGGAGGTGATGCAGCGCGTCACCCAAATCTTGAATCAGCTGCCGCCCGGCATCCTCCAACCGTTCATCGTCAAATTCGACGTGTCGAACATCCCCGTCGCCCTGGTCACCGTGACCGGCCCCAACATGGACGAACGGGCCTTGTACGACCTGGCCTACAACACGATCGCGCCCCAGATCGAACAGATCGCCAACGTCGCCGCCGCCACGGTCGAGGGCGGCAAGATCCGGCAGATCAACATCAACCTGGACCCGGCCCTCCTCCACGCGCGCGGGCTGTCGATCCTGGACGTCGTCAAGGCCGTGAAAGCCTCGAACCTGATCCTGCCGTCCGGTGACATCAAGGCCGGCAATCTGGACTACAACGTCTTCACCAACAACCAGTTCAAGACCGTCGAGCCGATCAACGACGTGATCGTGAGGCTGACTCCGCAAGGCAACCCCGTGCGGGTGCGCGACCTGGGCACCGTCACGGATTCCTCCGACATCCAGACCAACATCGTCCATACGGACGGCCAGCGGTCCGTCTACCTGCGCGTGAACAAGCAGCCGACCGCCAACACGGTGGCCGTGGTGGACGCGCTCCGCAAAGCCCTGCCCAAGATGGTCGGCATTCCGCCGGGGGTTCAACTCGGCGTCTCCTTCGACCAGTCGCTCTACATCCGGCAATCCATCAACAACCTCATGGAGCAAGCCTTGCACGGCTCTCTGCTGGCCGCGGCCGTGATCCTGGTGTTCCTCCGGAACTTGGCCAGCACGATGATCATCTCGGTGGCCATCCCCCTCTCGATCATGGTCACGTTCATCGTCCTCTACTTCAGCGGCGAGACCCTGAACGTGTTCACGCTGGGCGGCCTCGCCCTGGGGATCGGCCGCCTGGTGGACGACTCGATCGTCGAACTGGAGAACATCCAACGCCACCTGAACGCCAGCCACCAGCGGTGGGAAGAGGTCCAGGCCCTGGCCAAGGACGTCGCGCCGGAGGCCAGACTTAACCTGTCGGTCCCGACCAAGTGGGAAGCGCTGCTGGAGGCGGCCCGCGAAGTAGCCATGCCGATCTTCGCCTCCACGGTCACGACCGTCGTCGTGTTTCTCCCGATCCTCTTCGTGGTGGGCATCGCCAAGCTGTTGTTCATCCCGCTCACGCTGACGATCGCGATCTCCCTCTTCACCTCCTTTTTCATCTCGCGCACCGTCACGCCGGCCCTCTGCTACAAATTCCTGAAGCCCGAGCAGGACGCCCTCCGCTCCATGCCGGCCTGGTGGGTCCGCCTGATGCATTGGAGCGAGGCCCGGTACGACGCGCTGGACGCCAGCTACCAAACGCTGCTCACCTGGGTGCTGGGACACAAGAAGGCGCTGGTCGGCGTGATCGTGCTGGTGTTCGCCGCCTCGCTGACCCTGATCCCGGCCATCGGCACCGAGTTCATTCCGGTGACGGACGAGAGCCAGTTCCGCATCAACGTCCGCGCGCCGGTGGGCCAGCGGGTGGAGAAAACCGAGCAGCAGGTGTCGGAGATCGAACGGGTGATCCGCGAGACGATCCCGCCGAACGAGCTGGAGACGGTCGTCTCGAGCACCGGCGTGCTCGCGCAAGGCCGCTCGTCGCTGTTTAACCGCAACACCGGTCCCCATACCTCGCAGATCCAGGTCTACCTGACCTCGCCGGACAAGCGCCGGCGCAATCAGGTCCAGATCATGAGCGAGGTGCGGCCCAAGATCCTCAAGCTGTTCCCCGGCGTGGCCATGTTCTTCGACCCGGGCGGCATCATCAAGCGGGTGACCAGCTTCGGGTCCCAGAAAGCGGTGGATGTGGAGATTTACGGCTACGACCTGGAAAAGGGCCGGGCCGTGATCAAGCAGGTGGAAGCCGCCATGCACCAGGTCCACGGCCTGGCCGACATCGAGGTCAGCCGGGAGGAAAACTATCCGGAGCTGGACATCGAGGTGGATCGGGAAAAAGCGGCGCTGCTGGGCGTGAGCGAGACCGACGTGGCCAATGCCGTTCTGTTTTCGCTGAACGGCAACGGGCAGACCGATCCGATCATTTTCACGGACCCGCAGACCGGCAACGAGTACTACATCAGCGCCTGGCTCGCCGAGCCCTACCGCAAGAACCTGACGGACCTGGACGACATCCTGCTCACGACCCGGGGCGGCTCCCCGGTGCTGCTCAAGAACGTGGCCCAGGTCCACATGAACGCCGGCCCGGTGCAAATCGAGCGCAAATACTTCCAGCGCATCGTGCACATCACCGCCAACCCGGTGAACCGCGACCTCGGGGCCATTGCGGCCGATCTGGAGGACCGCTTCGCCGAGCTGCAAATGCCCCAGGGGTTCAGCGTCCGGCTGGCCGGCCAGATCCAGCAACAGCGCGAGACCTTCGAGGGCTTGGTCTTCGCCACGATTCTGGCCTTGCTGCTGGTGTACATGGTAATGGCCGCCCAGTTCAAATCGTTGCTGGACCCCTTCATCATCATGTTTTCGGTGCCGATGGGATTGCCGGGCGTGATCCTGATGCTCTTCCTCACCCACACGACCCTGTCCACCACCTCGTTCATGGGGATGATCATGATGCTGGGGATCGTGGTGTCGAACGGGGTGCTGCTCGTGGACTACACCAACGTGTTGCGGCGGCGCGGGGTGGGCCTGCACGAAGCGGTGGTGCTGGCGGCCCGGACCAGACTGAGGCCGATTTTGATGACCTCGCTGGCCACCGTCTTCGGCCTGTTGCCGATGGCGATGGGGCTGGGCACCGGGGGCGAGACCAACGCGCCGCTGGCCCGCGCCGTGATCGGGGGGCTCAGCGTCTCCACGATCCTGACCCTCTTCCTGATCCCGACGCTCTATTTGCTCCTGGAGCAGCGGTTCCCGCGGAAGACCGAACCGGAGATGGAACGACAGGCAGGCGGCGTTCGTATCTCGTGAAGCGTATCTCGTCGCTCAAAAAACGTATCTCGTATCTCACGAAGCATTATTCGCAGGGAAGCCGTCTTTCTTCACGCTTCACGAGGGACGCTTAACGGTCTTCGGCTAGCGAACAGAGGGGAAGAGCGACTTGAGCTGAATGGCCAGCGTGAGATCGCCGCTGATTTGAAGACGGCCGGTCATGGCCACTTGCATTCCGTCCAGCCGCCCGGCCAGGATTCCCACGCAGTCCTCCCCCGACAGAGCCAGCGTCACATCGGGGCCTGGATGCACTCCCTCCTGCACCTGACACACGCTGTCCTTGATGGAGAGAATATACTGTCCGCCCTGAGGACCGCTGAGGTCGAACTGGTAAACCGCGGCGACGCCCTCCGCCGCGTCCGCATCAAGACGTTGCGGCAAGGTGTCGAAGAACTCTTTGGTGGTGCGCGGCGGCATGCAGTAGAGCCAGGCCCAGCGAGGCCGGGCCTGACCCCTGTGTCTTCGTCAGTACCGAACGGTGACCGACGCGGTGCTGGACTTGGCCCCGAAGAAGTCCCGCGAGAAGGCCTCGACCACGTTCGGGTCGTACCCCTTGCAGCTGAAGATGTCCAGGTAGGCGCGGTTGGTGTCGTTGGCGAAGTGCCCGCTGATCAGCGAGGTCTCGATGAGCTGAACCATTGAGTAGCCCGCCACCCGACCCTCCCCGAAATTGACGACCTGGCATGCTCCGAAGCGCTTCATCCCGATAACCTTGCACAGGGCGATCACATAGGCTTCGATTTGGTCCCGGTCGCGGATCGTCTCGGGGTTGCAATCCTGCAGGTCCACGGAGGTGCACAGGCCCCAGGCCTTGCCTTCCCCGACCAGGTCCTGGGCGGTTTCGACGGCGGACGGTAAGATGGTGGCGTCGACGGCTGCAACGTTCATTGTTGGGGCTCACCTTTCGGCTAAAGTGTGGGGGGTCGGGCGGGTTATTCCCAGCCGATTGACGGCGCACTATATAACAGGATTTCGCCTGCTGTCTAGGGACGGCGGCAACTTTTTATACTTTATTGACAGACGCCAAACCGCTCCGACACAATGACGCCCATGACGACTCCGTCCTCACCTCCCCCCCGTCAGGCGACGCAGGCCACGACGCCGGATACGGCGTCGGCCGCCATCCCGGACCGAACCTGCGCCTGGTGCAAAGTGCCGATGACGAAGCGCCTGGTCGGCGGCGGCCTGTACATCCACTATACCTGCCCCAAGTGCATCTTCCAGCACACGTCGAAGCGGGAAAAGAAGAGCGGCTGATGGACGGCACGTGCGTTCAGCGGCGGCATGATGCGGCCATATCACAGGCCCTTCAGCGTCATACTGTTGGCCTCTCGTTCATAGGACTATAAGAGTCCACTCGCGGCACTCTCTCCGCATCCCACACCGGTATTCCCCGCCATACCGCCTGCCTCAGCGCCATCCGTTCCAGCCGCTAAAGAGAAGAGAGAACGGGTAACAAGTCGCTTGTAGACCTGTCACCCGTAGTCAGTTCAAGCAGGCATGATTAAACTCAGCAGTGTCTGGTTAACGAGGATATTAGGTTTTCGTCCACGTTCGCGGGGGCACCTTATCTCGACGTCGCTATCCTTTCGTCAAGATAGGTTCGATCGCAGGGATGAGTTCACTCAAAGCCGTTCCGTAGGCCACAGCTACTCGGGAATAGGAAAGTATTTCTCGTGATCCGGTGTAATCAGTGTCCGCACCTTCAACCTGCCATTGATGCTCGGACTGCTGAGGTGTTTTCACATAGGAATAGTGGATGATTCGCACTCGAATCCGCCGAAGGTCGAGGCCGATTGGCTTCTCGAACCAGTCCTTCATTTCTGGAACCCGCTTGCCGAGTTCGGTCATAGCTCCGTTCACGAGTTCGCTCTGGCTCAGGTGGAGGCCAAAGGCAGAATTGGCTGCCTGCGCAACCTTGTCAACAGCAGCCATTACCGAGACAATCACGCCCTCGAAATGCGCTTGGACTTGGATCAGTGGTGTATTTTGGTCCGGGTCAGGCGATCCTAACTTTTCTTCAAGGGACTTCACGCGATACTCAGCAATCAAGCATTGGCGCTTGGCTGCATCAACATAATGGGTCCAGTTATCAAGAGTCCCGGGCATCATTCACCGACAATTTAACTTGAGTGTGTTTACCGGTCGAAGTCGCGGAGTTTGCGGCGCTGGCCGGCGGGGCGGTTCTGGGGCCCGTCCAGTTCCTGTAGCTTGTGCTGTACTCTTTCGATCAGGCGCTGGTTCGCCGGCGTCGGTTTGACGACCCTGAGGAACATCCGGAATTCTCTTGCTGCGTCGTCGCGGCGGCCGTCGGCAAGCAAGGCCCGGCCGAGACCCGCGTGGGCCCTGGCGAGGTCCGGGTTGAGCCGGAGCGCCTCGCGGAATTCGCGCGCGGCCCCTTTGAAGTTGCCCTCCTCCTGCAGGAGATGCCCCAGGGTCAGATGGGCCCTGGCATTGGCCGGGTCCAGGGTGATGGCCTGCAGGAGTATGGCTTTCATGCTCGCCCGATCCTGCGCGGGTAACGGTTCCCCCTCCACAAACCCGCCTCGCGCGCCGATCGGCCGCCAGGCCCGGACGACGAGGTCCTGCGCATCGAGTTTTGCAAAGGCCTGCTCCCGCTCTTTCAGGAGGGGCTCCGCTCCGGCTTTGGATTTGAGGGCCGCGAGTTCCCTGCCCTTGGCCTCGACTTCCTGCTTCAACCGCTCGGCTTCGGCGCGGGCCTGCTGCAGTTCCTCCTTGGCATGCTCGTTCTTACGCAACGCGTCGATCTGCCGGGCCACCACGGCCGTATCGATCTGCACGGTCACGTCCACGCGCACGACCGTGGTTTCCCCCTCCATCTTGCTGCTCGCGGCCTGTTCCTTCACCTCCACGATGCCCGCCGCATAGGTGCGGATCTCATCGCGGGTGACCTGCAGATTCTTGACCTCACTCACGCTTTCCAGATAGATCCCCGCCTGCTCCAGCGCGAGACGTTTGGCATCCATCAAGGCCAGCCGCTTGGCGTCGGTGCGGGTGTCGTTGTCGCCCATTCGGTATTCGCCGGTCGCCGTGATCGTGCGCAGTTCCGCGTCGGCGGGGGAAGCGGCAAGCAAGGCAAGGAGGCCGGCTGGGGCCGACAGGAGGAGGAACAGGTTTTGCCGGTAATGAGACATCGTGATGGCTCTTCAGCGGTCAATACTTGCGGCTAGCCTATCGCCCATCGCGTAAAATGTCCAGCAACCGGCCCGTTCGATTCATCGAACACGATCGCATCAGTCCGTGACGCTCTCCAATGCCAACAGTGCCTCCGCCTGCGGCTCCACCTGGAAGGCAATGCGGCCGATGATGCGGTCGTCCGCCGTCTCCACGTCCACGCGCCAATCGCCCGGCGCCAGCTTTTGTTTCACCGTGTAACCCCGGTAGCCTCCCTCCCGCCCCCCTGAGATCGTCATGCCGATCCGGTCGGTTTGGGCGAAGTCTCCATTGGCTTGCCGATGCTGCCAGCGGTGGTAGATTGTGCCGTGCAGACGCACGGGCGCATAGATAGCCGTGAAGCAGTAGGCGGGCCCTTCGCCGTGGAATAGATCGTCTGAGCGTTTCCACGCCTGGTACCAGCCCCCCTGCTCGAACGTCAGCCGATAGATCCCGTCCTCCCTGGCCACCTGATGATAAATACCGCCCCGTTTCATGGAGAGGGGCACCGGAGGAATCCAGTTGAGGAAGTAGAACCCCACAAGGGCGCTCACCCCCAGCACCGCCGGCGTCCCATGCCACCAGACATCCCGGTGCGACCAGTCGTCGGTCCCTCGATGGACCAGATGCACCAATCCGACGGCGATGCCCGCGCTCAGCCCGGCTCCGATCAGAAAGACGGCCGTATTCATCAGGCCCGTGACGACGGGCAGAAAGAACGTGATGAAGCTGAAACAGACCAGCGCATAGAGGCAGGCCAGCAAGCGCAGACTGTACAGCCGCTCGAGCAGAAACTCGTTGGCCAGCAGCAGCGCGACCAGGACGACCAGAAAGAGAGCCGTGGTGCTCCAGGAAGCGCTCTTGAGATAGAAGATGGATTGTGCGCTGAAGAGACTCCCCAGGAAGAAATGGATCGCCATGGGGTAGTAGGGACGGAGGCGCCCCGCAAGCCCCGCACCCCCGGCGCCTGCCTCAACCCGCTGAGCCGCGATCCGCTCCGCCCGGAACGTGAGCACGATCAACAGACCGACCAGCGCGAGGTAGCCGAGCAAGATCAGATCGTCCAGGAGACTGTCGATCTGGGTCAGGGTGACGCTGTCGAAGGTCACGCCGGAAAAGAAGAACGCCGCCGGCATGAAGGGATGGCTGATGAGAGAGCGAATCCTGGCGATCACCATGTTGAAAGCCGATCAGGGGAATGGAGGCAACGGCGCATAGGTCATCGGAAGGCCAGTCAGCGATTCCAGCCACCCGGCCATGGCTTCTTCCGGCAGAGGCGCCCGATTCAAGCGGACCTCGATCTGGAACCCTCCCTCCATCCCGACCACGCCGACAATAGCCGAGGCATCCTCACCGCCGGGCTGCAAGATTTGCGTCTGAAATTCGCAGAGGGTGGCGTACAAGCGCCCCTCCGGGGCAATCGCCTGCAGAATCTCCGGCAGTTCGTCCAGTTGGCAGTGGGCCGAGCACCGGTACGCATACCGCGCGCCCCCCTCAACGGTTTGAAATTCGCGGAGCGCCTCTTCCGAAAATCCCGTCAGGTAGGTGCGGACCGTCGCCGGCGCCCCGTTCCAGGTCGCGGCCAGCCGGCTGGCCGGGACCAGAAACTCGAAGGCGTCGGACGTGTTGTACTCGAACTGGCCGGGGCCGAAGGCGTCCGGCCAGGAACAGAGAAACGGCACCGCCTGGTCGCGCGAGCGGAGGGCCACCGACCGTTGTTCGACCGCCACATCCACCGGCAGATCCAGCAAGGCGATCGCATCCTCGAAGATCCGTTGCCGCTCTTCCAGCCACAGATCGCGCCGGGCATCCGCCCGCGTCTCGCCCGGCGGGACCACGTCCGTCGTGTGCACCCGCACGCGGATGAAGGCATGGGCATGGCGAAACCCCAGCCAGAACATCGCCCGCGGATGGTGCAGGCGCAAGGGGCCGGCGAGCCGGAACGGGTGGCTGACCGAGCAATAGGTCCCGAGTTCCTGGTACCGCTGGTAGACCGTATGGTAGGCGCCGGCCAACAGGAAAAAGTCTCCCTGCCAGTCCTCGCGGATATGCACCAGCGTCACGTCTTCCGTCGCCCAGGGGTCCAGCTGATCCAACTCGTCCGGCGCGGCGACGGTCCATTCCTCGACGTAACAGATCACGTCCTTGGCCGGTGGCGACGGGGTCAGCCCCAGCGCGGCCAGCCGCTCTCCCAACGCCAGCACCTCGCCGAAGCTCAGTTGGGCGGGCGACTCCCAGCGCCGCTCACGCATCGCAATCTCCCGGGATGTTCGGCACAGTGGTCACGACTGGACGGAACATGCTCCTCGTCTCTCGTCGTTCGTATCTCGTGCTTGGTAGAGAAGCCCTCTTTCTTCACGCTTCGTCAGGATTTAAGCCGCCATGACTTCCCCTCCACAGAGATATTCTCCAGCAGCCGGTTTAAACTGTCCGTCAGCATGGCGTTGACCAACTCCTGCACGTCCTCCGGCTCGAACCAGAAGACGGTCCGAGACCGGGACCCCTCTAAGACGCGCCTGACCGTACTCCCGTCGGCCTTGTTTTTCGCCAGGATCAGGACGTGAAACTTGGCGGAAATCTCGGTGGAGCCGAATCGGCTCTTGGCATGGACGGACAACTCTTCCACCTGCCCGGTGACGATCACGTCCGCCCCTCCCTGCGTCACAGCAGGCGTGCCGGGACGATCCGGTTGGTTCACGACATTGATCGTGACCTGCCGGCCGGTCTTCGCCAGATACTCCCCGACCAGGCGGGCCACCGACGCACCGGGCAGGCCGCCGGGCACGTCGAAATAGGTCACCCCTCCCCAGAGATGAGTCCGCAGGCCGGTCTTGCCCTTTTCCGGCCGCAGGTCTTCGAAGGCCTCGACCAGCACCAGCTCCGGACTGTCTTTCTGCGACGCCGCAGCCCGTAGTCCCGGCTGTAAATCCAGCCAGACCGTCTCCCCCTTGCCGGCACAGCCGGTCATGTTCACCAACCCCATCGCCCCCAACAGCCACAGGCTCAATCCCCACATACGGTGCCGCATCGGCGTTCCCCTCCAAGCTACAGGCCCCATATTCGCCCCCTTTTTATACCAGGCCGAGTCCCGGCCATTGGACTTCGATCTGCTCGCCGCCCCGCCACCATTGAAACCGCTTGTGACATTGGGAGAGCGCCGCCAGCATGACCAGCACGATGAGCAGCACTATCGCCCGCCTGGTATTCCTCGGCAGCCCGGCCGACTCGGCGACGGGCACCGCTCGCCCGCAGAAGCGGCAGAGGACCGCGGTCGGCTGAATCGGCTCCGCGCAAAACGGACAGGGGCGCCGGCGCGGCGGCAAGAGAAACAACAGCAAGCCGACCAACGGCGTGAAAATGAGCGCCAGCAGGAACCAGCGGAAGCCGGAGCGGCCGAATTCCCTGGTCGCCAGGATTCCGACAGCCAAGGCCAACAGCAGCCACAAGCCTGCGCCCATTTCAAATGACATGCCGTGAGTGTAGCCGATGGCCGAGGCTCAGTCCACCAGAGGACACGGCGCGACTTGGTTATGGGGTGATGACCGGAAGCAGGCTGCGCCAGGTCTCACGGCCGATCGCCGGCACGCGCCCGTCACGGACTGCCGGATCGTCCACAGAGACATAGCGCGCCAGCTTGAAGAAGCGCCGGCCGGAGAGGACGGCGGCCACTTCCGGCTTGCGATCATGGGTCAGCGGCAGGGTATAGCCTTCGCCGCTCTTCCATTCCCAGGGCGTCGGGGCCAGGCTGAGTTGCAGCTCCTTCGCGGCGACTTCATGGTACCGGTTGATGAGGTTTCGCTTGTACTGCAGAAGGTGCGGCCCTTCGAGGATCAGCGCGAAGACGAACGCGTGGCCCCACCAGAACAACGACCGAAACGTGAACGTTTCATCGCCGGCAAAGTGCTTGGGAAAATCCAGGTACTGGTAGGGAAATTCTTCGAGGTGTTCGCCCTTCATCAACTGGAACTTGGCGGGATCGAACGTCTGCGGCGTCACCAGCGCGACCCCGGCCAGATCGGCCGTGAGCCCGACGTGGACGGCGTCCAAGGTCGCCCGCACCTTGGCCATGACGCGGGCCTTGGCCGGGAAAAACTGCCGATCCGCCACGAGGCGGAGTTCATCGGGCGTGAAGAGGGCCGGCTCATCCATGTGAACGATGCATGCACAACGCTGAATGATGGATGAAAGAGGACAGCCGCCTCTTCCGCCATTCATCATTCGTCATTCCGCACTCTGCATGGTCGCGTCAGCGTTGATGGGTTTCGAAGAGGGCGACGTCCATATCATAGGCCAGGCGGCAGTCCGCGCACCGCAGCCCGACACGATCTTGCACCACGTCCATCTCGCTCATCGCCAGGGCCGCCGGATGCGAGGCGAAACAATCGCCGAAACTGACGGATGCATCCCGCTCGACCGATTCCTCGCCAAGCCGGCCCTCGACCTGGGCACGGCGGGCGGTAAGCGATCGCAGCGTAAGCCGATGGAGCAAGTTGCAGGAACTGCAGCTGAGAAGGATCTTGTCCGGAAGGCCGACTTTCTTGACGTTCAGGCACAGCCGATGGGCGGCAAAGCACTGTTGGATAAAGGCGCCGCTTGTATAGAAAAGGGCCATCCTACGCCCCGTGGCTCCCTTGCCTGGTTCCGGTGGTTCCGGGTTCCGATAGACAAGCCCGCGCCGATCGCCCGGCGCATCGAATCGAAGGGATCAGGAAGCAAGCCGGGCAAGGGCCAGCAGCGCGAGGACCCCGATCCCATAGGGCAGGAGACAAGAATACAGGACCGTCTTCAGCGGAGGCATTGCCCCCTGGTCCGTCTGCTTGGTCTTCTGTTCTTTGTAGACGAACTCGTATGACAGAATCGCAACGGTCAGCGTCAGAGCCAGAGCCCGGCTCGTGCGCGGCCAGGTATAGGCCCCGCTCAGGAGAAAATCGGCGGTGAAAAATCCGCTCAGGAAGAGGATCAGCGGCGCAACCACGAACCGGACCCCTTCGGCAAACCACGTCTGCCAGGGGACACTCTGCAGGCTGTTCGTCAGGGGGACAGCGGAACGGTCGTCGGCCGGACGACTCATGTCCCAACCGCTTGGGTGGAAGGCCCCCCCACGGAGGACGCAGCCCCCGAAGCGGGAGCCTGGGCTCCGCGGCAGGCTTTGCAGATGCGCGGACGCTGCTTGAGAAAGGACACTTTTCCGCTGGCCAGACAACTGTAGTGCACGAACTGGTCGCAGACCGCGCAACGCGACCAGCCGCCCCGGAAGAAGGTCATGTCCCGATAAAGGCCCTTGTGGCAGACCGAGCAATTCCGGGGTTCGATCCCCAGCAGCATCGGCTCCCACGTGCCACCGGCTTTGCGAATACTCATGGGCGGCAGTATAGCGAAGCTATCGGCGCAATTACAAGCGCGCCGAATGCAGAACGATGCCCGCAGAATGATGCGTATCCGAATTCGCGCCTCTGCCGTTCATCGTTCATCATTCCTCGTTCATCATTTTCACCCGGTTTGACACCCCGCGAAACCATTTGTTACTCTCTCGCCTCGTAAAAGCCTAGCCGTGAGTTTTTGGCCGTCAGCCAGGAGCCCTTCCCCCTCATGAACATTCGCGAATACTTGGAGCAGAAGCGCGAGGCGGTGGATCGTTTTCTGGAGTCGGTCATCCCCGATGTCAAGACCCAGCCGACAACACTCCACGAGAGCATCCGGTACAGCCTCTTTGCAGGCGGCAAGCGGGTCCGGCCGATTCTGGCGATCGCGGCGGCGGAGGCCATCGGACCCTTGTCGCCGGCCACCCTTCCCATCGCTTCGTCGCTCGAATTGATCCATACCTACTCCCTGATCCACGACGACCTGCCCGCCATGGACAACGACGACTACCGGCGGGGCAAGCTCACCAACCACAAGGTCTACGGCGAGGCCATGGCGATCCTGGCCGGGGACGCGCTGCTGACGCTCGCGTTCGAGCTCTGCAGCCGGCGCGACCTGGTGGACGGGCTGGCCCCGGCCCGTCAGGTCCAGCTTATTTACGAACTCGCCGTCGGCTCCGGCAACTTGGGCATGGTCGGCGGGCAGGTATTGGACATCCAGGCCGAGAACAAGGACATCGACCTCGTCACGCTACAGAACATCCACAAACACAAGACCGGCATGCTCATTCGCGCCGCGGTTCGGATGGGCGCGATCGTCGCCGACGCAACGCCCGAGCAGTTGGGCCGGCTGACCGGCTATGCCGAAGACATCGGGCTGGCGTTTCAGATCGCGGACGACGTCTTGAACGTGACCGGCACGCGCGAAGAACTCGGCAAGAACGCCAATACCGACGCCCAGCGCGGCAAGAAAACCTACCCGACGTTCTATGGAGTCGACGGGGCCAAGGCTCTGGCGGACCAGGTTCGGGACCGCGCAATCGCGCATCTCGACGGATTCGGACCGAGCGCCGACCCGCTCCGGGAACTGGCCAAATACATCACGGCGCGCAAAAATTGAAGAGCCTATAGCTGATAGCTTATGGCTAATAGCCTGATAGTCCGGCCTCCTGCCATACGCCATCGGCCATTCGCCATACGCTCTTGCCTATGAAAGCTCTCGTCACCGGCGCGACAGGTTTCGTCGGCGCGGCCGTCGCCCGCGCGGCCGCCGCAGCCGGAGTGGACGTGCGGGTCCTCGTCCGGCCCGAGAGCGACCTGCGCAACCTTGACGGGCTGAACCTCGAACGGGCCCTGGGGGATTTGCGGGACCCGGCTTCGCTCCGCCGCGCCCTGACCGGCTGCCAGCAGCTCTACCACGTCGCCGCCCACTATGCCCTCTGGGCGCAAGATCCCCGCATCTTTTACGACATCAACGTGACCGGCACCCGTACGCTGCTGGAGGCGGCGCGCGCCGCCGGCACGGCGCGCATCGTCTATACCAGCACGATCGGCGCGATCGGGCTGCCCGAGGGCGGCGGCCTCGGCACGGAAGAGACCCCTGTGTCACTGGCCCAGATGGCGGGGGACTATAAACGATCCAAGTACCTGGCCGAACAGGAAGTGCTGAAGATGGCGCGGGAAGGGCTGCCGGTAGTCATCGTGAACCCCTCGGCCCCGGTGGGCGAGCGGGACATCAAGCCGACTCCTACCGGCCAGATGATCGTGGATTTTATGAAAGGCCGCATGCCGGCCTATATCGAGACCGGCATGAACCTGATCGACGTGGAGGACGTGGCGGCCGGCCATGTCCATGCCATGGAGCGGGGCCGCATCGGCGAACGGTACATCCTGGGAAACAAGAATCTGATGTTGAAGGAGATCTTCGAGATTCTCAGCCGGCTGACCGGCGTCCCGGCGCCGAGGATCAAGCTGCCCCGGCTGGCCATCCTGCCGCTGGCCTACGCCAACCAGTGGCTGGCCGACCACATCACCCACCGGCCGCCCCGCATCCCACTGGAGGGGGTCAAGATGGCCAAGTACCGGATGCATTACGATTGCGGCAAGGCGGCGAGGGAGTTGGGCCAACCGCAGATTCCGGTGGAAGTGGCGCTGGGAAAGGCCGTACGCTGGTTCCGCGCCCAGGGCTATGCGTAGGCAAATGCGACGGGGCTATGAGAACATGGATTCGATGTCGCGGTCCAGGGTAAAGACGATGATGCGCTCGCCGATCTGGGTATCGATGTCGGTAAACAGGCCGACCGTTTTGGCCCTGGTAATCTCGTCCACCTGCTGACTGAGTTTCTCCCGTCCTTGCGCAATCAGATTCTGTCGTAGACGTCGCACCATCTCGATTCCTTCGGCCGTCTTGGCGAGCTGCCGTTCGGCCGGCGTCAGCACCCCCTTCAGACGAACCAGCACGATATCTTTGATGATAAAGGCCCGGACATCCTCGGGCCCCCGCCCCATGAATTCCTGCTCGAACTTGATGACAGCGTTGCGAATGGCGCTTTCCGCTTCGCCTTTCGTTTGTCCGCTTTTCGCAGACCCTGATTGACTATGGGGCATACCCGAAAGCCCTATCCGGCTTGAGTCCAATAACAGGTTGTGCGTTCCGGCGCGCTATGGTAAGACACCTACTCGAAGAATTGCAAACGATGGGGCCGCTGTCCTGTCACGCCAGACAAGCGGACCCATGCTCGATAGATTGCAGCGATTGCGGCAGTAGGGTAGCCGGCTTCCTCATGTTCTCGCAGGAGGTCGGCCACAGTACAAGCCAGCCGGACGCCCCTGGGTTCTGCCAGGGCGCCGGCTGGCTTTTTTTCTGTCCTGATGCGTAGGTGCCCATGGCCCCTGTGATGCTCGTCCCGCTACTGCCGCTGGTGGCGGCGTTCGTGCTTCTGATCGGCGGCTCCGAGTCTCGCGATCGGCGGGCCAAGCTCGGCGTGCTGCCCCTCCTGGCGGCATTCGTGGGGGCCGTCGTGACGTTGGCGCTCGTGTCCTCCGGTGGACCGGTCAGCCTTCGCTTCTATGACCTGGGGCCCGCCGCCTCTCTCGCCTTGCCGCTCGGCTTCTACATCGACCGGCTCAGCGCGGTCATGATGGTCCTGATTTCACTGGTCGGCGCCATCATCTACCGGTACTCCACGGGCTACATGTATCAAGACCGCTTCTATATCCGGTACCTCGCGCTCATCGCCTGTACGACCTTCGTCTTGCTCTGCATGGTCTCCAGCGCCAACCTGGTGATGCTGTTTGTATTCTGGCAACTGCTGAGCTATCTACTCTATCTCCTGGCCCACAACCATTCACACGCGGCCACGCTCGAGGGGGCGTTCAGAACCTTCACGCTCTTGCGCGTCGGCGACGTGGCCTTTCTCGCGGGCATCGTGCTGGCCCATCAACTGTACGGCACGATCGAGTTCCAGGAGCTGTTTGTCCGGGCGGCGGCGACACCCGTGACGCTCTCCCCGCTGCCGGGGGTGGAAATCGGCGGAACCACCGCCGTGACGCTGCTCCTTTTCATCGGGGCCATGAGCAAGTCGGCGCAGTTTCCCCTCCATATCTGGCTGCCCCGCTCCCTCTATGCACCCACGCCGGTCCACGCCCTGCTCCATGCGGGGATCATCAATGCCGGCGGGTTTCTGATGAACCGGCTGGCCCCGCTCTATGGCCTGAGCCCGACGACCCTGCACGTGGCCTTCGTCGTCGGGACACTCACAGCCATTCTCGGCGCGTCGATGATGCTGGTGCAGAACGACATCAAGAAAACCCTCGGATTCTCCACGATCGGGCAGATGGGCTACATGATCATGGAGTGCGGCTTGGGCGCCTTCTCCCTCGCGGTCTTCCACCTGATCGCGCACGGGCTCTTTAAGGCCACGGTCTTCCTGAACTGCGGCAACGTGATTCACAAGGCCCGCCAGGAACCGACCTTCCCCCATATGCACCATGCCGTCGAAGAGCATGAGCTGTCTCGTCTCACGTGGCTGACCGGCTTTCTCACGTCGTTGCTGATGCCGCTCGTCATTCTCCTGGTCACGCACGGCGTGCTGGCCATTCCCTTGCGGGACGCGCAGGGGACCGTGATCTTCATGTTTTTCATCTGGGTCACGTCCTCGCAGGCCATCCTGACGCTCACCCGTCTGCGGGCCGTGGCTTCGTGGAAAGTGTCCGTGGCCATGCTGGTGACGCTGCTCTTCGTGGTCTTCACCTATCTGTTTGCGGCCGAGGCGTTCACGGCGTTTCTCTATCCCAACCCACAGGACGTGTCCTCCTACTTCCGGGCCGCGGCGCTCCCCCGCGGGTTCTTCGATGGGATCGTGATCGGAACCACGCTGCTGACCATGTTGAGTTGGGGCTATCTCTATGCCCAAGCCCACGGGCGCACGATGTGGATGCCCGCCTGGGCTGGCACGCTTCGAGTCCGCCTGTACGTGCTGTTCATGAACCGCCTGTATCTGGACGAACTGCACCGGAAACTCGGGCAAATCGTGATGCGGATCGCCCATCGCCTAGACGTGAGCGCAATGGGGAGGCCCTGGTGATGGCTGGGCCGGCGCTTCAGTTCGCCCTCGTCGTGATTCCCTTGGCGGGCGCAGCGCTGGGACTGGCTGTCTGGTCGAACCCCCGGCGGCTGAAACAGTGGGCGCTCCTCGTCGCCATCGCCAGCGGGCTCCTGCTGCTCGGCATGGCGGGACGACTGACGGCTCCCGCCGAGGGCATGCTGCCGCTCGCCCTGCTTCCGATGGCCGCATTCCTGACACTGCTCGGGCAACCGACTCATCCGGACAACCGCCAGGCCTGGCTGATGACGTTGGCGCTGCTGGGACTGGGACTCGGCGTGCGCATCAGCCACGATCATCTGGGATCGATCTTCCTGCTTCTCCTGCTCGGTCTGGTCGCGGCGCTGCTGTATCGACACCGCGCCATGTCGGGATCCGTGCCTTGGTGGGGCATCGGCACCTGCGGTCTCGGCGTGATCGGCCTCCTCCTCTCGCTGATCGCGCCCCCTTCTGTATCTGCTGGTGCGCTCCTCATGGCCTGCGCGATCCTGTTGCCGCTGCCTCCCTTGCATGGAAGTTATGTCGCCGCCTTCAGGGGGTTGCCGGGCAACCTTCCGGCGTTTCTGGCCCTGCTGTTGCCCAGTCTTGGGTTCCATCGCCTGCTGGACTTGATGCCGAGCCTGCCGGAGCCTCTTGTCGAGGCGCTGGTCCTGCCGGCATTGGCGGGCATGCTCTACGGCTCGATGAAGGCCCTGACGCAATCGCGGGTACGGTTGCTCCTGGCCTATGCCGGTCTGTCGTTCTTCTCCATCCTCTGGTGGTATGTGGCGGCCACGCGGACGGCTCCGCCGCAGGCCGGCGTCTACCTCTGTTCCGTCGGGCTGGCCACCGGCGGGCTCCTGCTGGCCTGGCATGCGATTCAGGCCCGGTACGGCGAAGTAGACCGGCGCGCGGTCACCGGGCTGGTCTATCGCATGCCGCGCTTCGCCGTGCTGGTTTCGCTGCTGGCGCTGGCCGCCATGGGATTGCCGCCGTTCGGTCTCTTCTCCGGCTTCCTGAGCCTGCTGCTCGCCCCGTCTCTGCCTCGTTCCGGCGCCTGGCTCATCGTCTTCGGCGCCTGGCTCACGGCCTCCTGGTACATCCTCGACATGGTGCAGGGCCTGCTCTTCGGCCGCCAACGGTCGGATCTGCGGTACACGGATCTCCGCCGATCCGAGTTCGCGTCGCTGGTCCTGTGCCTGCTGTTGTTGATCGCCCTGGGACTCACGCCGGCCCGCTTCTTCCAGCCCGGCACCTCGACGCCGCAGCTTCGAACGGCGATGGAGTCACTCTCATGGAACCGGTAACGGCCGCGCCGCACCGCGATACGCAGCGGATGGAGATCCGCGGGATCATCCGCCTCTCCAGCGAGATCATCGCCCGGTATTGGCCGATGCGGACCTTCGTGCACCACAATCCCCTGCACAGTCTCGAATATCTCCCGTTCGACGACACGGTGAAGCGCAGCCGGCAGATTCTGGGAGGCAGCGGGTATCTGCCCGGCGACACGTATCGAGCCTATGTCCGTGCCGGCCGGATTCGTCTCGCACATCTCAATGCCGCCCTGAAGCCCTTGGCGCACGAGCAGCACGTCACGCTGGGGGCGCGGCGCGTGACGCACGGGGACGTCCTGCGCGCCTGCCTTACGCACGGCCTCGGCGCGCTTACGGTCGAGCCGCTCGATGCGTTGCCGGATCAGGGATCGGACCTGCGGCCGGTCGAGACGCTGGCGGACCGGCTGGGCTCGTGGCTGAAGGCTCCGACGGTGCATGAACGCATCGCGACGGCGGCGCGGGAGGACCAGGCGTCGCTGGGGCGGCAGGTCACGCTCTCGCACTGGTGCGATCGCATCCTGGGCACGCACATCGTCGAGCAGATCAACGGCGAACTCATCAAGTGGTGTGAAGCGTTTTTGGACGAAGGCCATGCCACGTGGCCCATGCCCGGTCGGGAACAGGGATTGTATGGAGCGTGGAAATCCCTGGCCCGGCATGAATGGTCGCCCTGCGGCATTGCAGACAGCCGGCTCAAAATCGCGGGCCTGCCGGAGGAACCGGAGGACGCGGTGCTCGACAGTCTCGAGATTCTGGGAATCCCCCAGGCATTCCGACAGGACTACCTGTCGCTCCAGTTCGCGGCCTTGCCCGGCTGGGCCGGGTTCATCAAGTGGCGGGGCGATCAGCCCAACTATGAATGGCAGCAAGCTTATCCGGCCGGGCTGGTGAAATTTATGGCCATCCGCCTGTGGTACGTGCGGGAGTTGGTTCAGCAAGCCTGCCGTGAAGAGTTGGGAATTGCGGGCAATTATCACTCGGTCTTCGCCTACATGCAGGACCAATCCCATGCCTACTATTGGAGAAGAGAGCGGCTGGCCGGACGGTTGCCGGCCGTCTACGCCGAGCAGGTCGATCGGCTTGCCCGGAAGCAAATCGATGGCTGGGAACGTTTGACCGAGCTGTATCAGACGGAGTTCGGACCCCGCAATGACCGGGCCAGGCAGCGCGCCGAAGCCAGGCGCCTGCTCGCGCTGGCGCAAGTGCTGGAGATGCCACCGGCCGCGCTCATGGACAGCTCGCCGGAGGATCTCGCGGCCCTCGTGGGTTGGATGGAGGCCTTCCCGGAATCGGACCATGGCCCGGTCTGGCTCAGGGCCTTCGAAGCCGGTTATCACGAACAGCTGTTCGGAAAGCTCACACGCAATGGGCGTTCGGCAAACGTCTTGTCTGGACAATCCAGCGCGCACAGCGCGCGTGAGGGAGAGGCTCCTCCGGCTAAGCCGGAGGAGGGGGCGACGCGAGCCCCTGCAATAGTCCGGCCTGCCTCCCAGTCGGTCTATTGCATCGACGTGCGATCGGAACCGTTCCGGCGCCACCTGGAATCGACCGGCGCAAACGAGACCTACGGATTTGCCGGTTTCTTCGCCGTCTTTATTCGGTACCGGGCCTGGGGCAGGGAGCACGACACCGAACAGTTCCCGGTCATCATGCGAGCCAAACATGAAGTGCGCGAACTGCCCCGCGGCGCGCTCGATCACGTGGTGTCCCAACATGAGGCCAGAAGCAAACTGGTCCGTGCGGGCCACACGCTCTTGCACGATCTGAAGGAAAACGTGGTCACCCCCTATGTCATGGTGGAGTCGCTGGGATGGTTTTACGGCCTCCCCATCATCGGCAAGACGGCGCTGCCGGCCCTGTATCGGCGCGGGACCGCCTGGCTGAGGCGCCGTTTGGTGCCGTCTCTGGCCACCTGCGTCCCCATCGACAAGCTGTCGCCGGCAGAAGCCGAGGCCATGCTGACGTCCGAGCAGGGCGCGACGATCCGCAAAGCCTTGCAGGACCGGCTGGGGCTGCACGAATCGCGGATCACGCCGGAATTCGTTGAGGCCTTGCGGAAACGGGCCTTGAACGGAGAGGGATCGTCGGAGCCGTCCCTTGTCGAGGCGATTCGGCCGGCGGGCCTGACGACGGAGCAGCTGACTGCGTTTGTGGAAGCCCTGCGGCGCTACTACGCCATCGATCGGCGTTCGGCGTCACGGCAGCGGGAGCGCATTACCAGGATGGGCTTCACGCCGGAGGAACAGGTCGCCACGGTCGACACGGCGCTGCGCATGATGGGGTTGACCCGAAACTTCGCGCGCCTCGTGTTGTTCTGCGCGCACGGGAGCACCACGGAGAACAACCCGTTTGAGTCCGCCCTGGACTGCGGAGCCTGCGGGGGCAACGAGGGGAAGCCCAACGCCCGCGTGCTCGCTGCCATGGCCAACAAGCCTCAGGTCAGGGAACGGCTGGCCAAGAACGGGCTCGCCATTCCGGCCGATACCCACTTCCTGGCCGGGCAAGTGGACACAACGACGGAAGCAGTGGAGCTCTTCGATCTGGAAGATCTGCCTCCAACTCATCGCGCGGACGTCGCTCGGCTGCGTGAGGACCTGCGCCAGGCCGCGCGGCTGACCAGCCAGGAGCGCTGCGCGCGTCTTCCGGACATCGCCGCCGGCTTGCCGCCGGACCGGGCCTCGGCCCTGGCGCGCGAACGCAGCGTCGACTGGAGCCAGGTGAGGCCCGAGTGGGGCTTGTCCGGCAACACCTCCTTCATCATCGGCCGGCGCGAGCTCACCGCAGGGCTCGATCTGGAGGGGCGGGTCTTTCTCCATTCCTACGACTATCGGGAAGACCCGACCGAGCGCCTGCTCGAAGTGCTGATGACCGCACCGCAAGTCGTCGCCCAGTGGATCAACATGGAGCATTATTTTTCGGCCGTGGACAACGACGTGTACGGCGGGGGCAGCAAGATTTATCATAACGTGGTGGGGCGCATCGGCATCATGTCCGGCCCCTGGAGCGATCTCCGCCTGGGATTGGCCTGGCAGACCGTGATGAACGGCGACATGCCATACCATGAGCCCATGCGTTTGCTGACGATCGTCGAGGCGCCGCGCGGGCGCATTGAAAAACTGATCGCGCGACACGAGGTCCTGCAGCATTTCTATCACAACGAGTGGGTGCATCTGGCGGCATTGGACCCGGCGGACGGCCTGTGGTACCGCTACCTGCCGTCCGGCGCCTGGAGCCAAATCGCACCGACTTGTGTATAATGGCGCCGACGCCGAGCAAGGGAGTTCACGCATGGACGGATTGACGCTGCACCCGATGAAGGAAATCCGGGTGATCGTTTCGGGTGAAAACCGGGCGTATGTGACGGACGTGCTGGACAAGATCCGGGCGAGCGGGTACACGATCATCGGCAACGTCTCGGGCAAGGGCCATCATGGCGTGCGCGAGGCCCACTTCATGTTCAGCGAGCAGGAGAGTCTCGTGATGATTATGGCCGTCGTGCCGGAAGAAAAGGTCGAGCCGATCCTGGCCGGGCTGCGTCCGCTGTTCGACCGCCACTCCGGCGTGATGTTCGTCAGCGACGTCGCCGTGAGCCGCCGGGAGTATTTCGGCAAACCGGCAGGCGGCTCTTGACCCGCTCCACGGAGACCTTGTGGACCTTCCAGGCCTGCTGCTAGGCACCCTCCTACTCCGCCCCTATGTCTTCGTGTTCATGGCCGCGTTTTTGTTCTGCGCTCAGCGGCTCCTGGGCTGGCGGCGCATGCTGCTCTTTTGGGTGGTGACCTGGGCCACGGCCTTCCTCTGCGAAGCCTCCTCCATCCGCACCGGCATCCCCTTCGGCTGGTACTTTTACACCAACTCGACGACCGACCAGGAACTGTTCATCTTCGGCGTGCCGTTCTTCGATTCTCTCTCGTTTTCCTTTCTCCTCTATGCCAGTTACTGCCTGGCCCTGTTCTACTTGCTGCCCGCCCGCGGCAATCATGAAGCCGAACCAGTCAACCTGCTTCAGCGGAAGACTTGGCCGGCCCTCTTGTTCAGCAGCCGCATCCGCACCTCCTGGCCGGTGCTCAAGCTCACCGTGCTCTTCTTCACCTTCATCGACATCATCATCGATCCGGTTGCCCTACGCGGGGAACGGTGGTTCCTGGGCCAGATTTATTATTACCCGGAGCCGGGGGTGTATTACGGAGTCCCCATCGCCAACTTCGTCGGCTGGGCCGTGGTGGGGCTGCTCGCCCTGTCGGCCTATTTCTTTCTCGATCGTCAACTGTCGCCGGCGCGCGGACATCGGGACGGGGACGCCACGGTCATGACGGGCAACGTGCTTCTGGGCGTCGGCCTCTACTACGGGGTCCTGGCCTTCAACCTGGGCGTCACCTTTTGGATCGGCGAATACCAGTTGGGCATGACCGGCCTGCTGATTTTCCTTCCCCTCACCGCGCTGTTGGTCTTGCGTCTCCTGGGCCGCCTCTCCCCTCCGAGCCACGTCCCAACCCAGAGTTCCGGCGTGCAAAGCGACCCATGATCCTTCGCACCTTGGCGCCTATGTCGAGTGCGCTCTGCACGGCGATGCTGGCATGGGCCTGGGGCCTCATCCTGCTGCCCGGATGGAGCGGGGCCGCCATGGTGGCCGATATCACATTCACGGCACAGGAGTTCGCCTTCACGGGACCGGACCGGATCGACCAGGGATGGCGCTCCGTTCGGCTGGCCAATCAGGGGCGGGACATCCATCAGGTTTTGTTTTTGAAGTTGCCTCCGAACAAGACCGCCGAGGATTTCCGCTCGGCCATCGAAGCCGACTGGTCGCAGCTCCCGTCCTGGATTCAACGGGCGGGCGGCGTGAACAGCGTGGCGCCAGGACAGGAGGCTAGGGCCATCATCCTGCTGGAACCGGGAGACTATGTCGTGATCTGCGGAATCCCCGATGTCCGCGGACGCCCTCATGTCCTGCATGGCATGATGCGTTCCTTGCAGGTGACCGCCTCCGTGCAACCGGCAACGCAGCCGCCCGACGCGGACGTCACGATCACGGCGCGGGATTTTTCCTTTTCGAGCGACACGTCGCTGCGCGTCGGGACACAGACGGTTCGGATGCGCAACAGCGGCCGCCAGGCGCACGAGATCGTCTTCGTTCAACTGGCACCGGGAGCGACGACCCAAGACTTCGTCGATTCGTTCGTCCCCGGCAAACCGGACAATCAAGCCGGCCGCCACATCGGAGGCTTGACCGGCCTTGCCCCAGGACAGGAAGCGTTCTTTTCGGTCGATCTCCAGCCGGGCCGATATGGCTTGATCTGCTTTCTCTCCGACCCGGTCACGCGAGCCCCGCACTTTGCGTACGGCATGCTGCTGGACATGGACGTGCGTTGACCTGACACCATGCTGAAGACCTACGCCCAATTGATGGCGCTGGCCAATGACTATGCCGGGTCCAAGGCATTGTTGGTTGCCAACGAATTGGGGCTCTTCACCGCCATCGGAGCAGAGTGGCGAACAGTCGAGGACCTGGCCATTCGATGCAAGGCCGACCGAGAAGGCCTGCGCTTGCTCCTCAACGCCTTGGTCGGAATGGACCTGCTCCGGCTCCGATGCCGCCGGTACGGCAATACCGTTCTGGGCCGGCACTATCTGGACGGGAACAGCCCCACGGCCATCACCAACCTGCTCTGGCTCCTGAACCACCACTGGTCGGACTGGACGGACATGGCGGCCACGATCAGGAGCGGGAGGCGAGGCTGGGCGGCACTGACGGCCAGATCCTCGTTCCGCCGCCGGTTCGCCCTGGCCATGCACGAGCGCAGCCACATCCTCGCGCCGCCGACGATCGCAGCCATGCGCATCCCGCGAGGCGCCACGCGGTTTTTGGACGTCGCCGGAGGGCCTGGGTCCTATGCCGTCGCGCTGGCCCGGCGGTATCCCGGACTGACCGGCATGATCGTCGACCAGCACGTGGCCACGGCAAAGGCCTTGATCCGCCGACACGACCTCCAGCGCCGCCTGACCCTGCGGCGCGGAGACGTCTTCTCCGCCGACTTCGGAAACGGGTACGACGCGGCCCTCGCAGCCAACATTCTGCACGATTTCAACGAGCGGGAGAACCAGGCCCTGCTGGGACGCATCCATGCCGCGCTGCGCCCGGACGGCAAGCTGTTCATCGTGGAGTTCTTCCTCGACAAGACCCTGACCGGCCCAACCGAGGCAGCCGTGTTTTCATTGGTCATGTACAAGTTCACCGCCAGCGGGCGATCCTATGGGTGGGCGGAAGTCGAAGGATGGTTGCGCGCGCTGGGGTTCGGCCGTTTCCGCCGACGACGGATTACCACCGGCGTCGGCCTCCTGGAGGCCACCAAGACCCAACGCAAAGACCCAAGCTGAACCGGTCTGGAAGGGTTCGACAGGCGCTAGGCGGAGAAACCGGAAGGGCGCCGCGCGGCGATCATATCGTGGTAGGCCGCCAGATGCCGATACACGGGGATCATGAGCCGAGCCGGAAGCGGGGTCGTGATGATTTCCCGGCTGAAACTGAAGGGCCGCTCGTACCGCTTGACGCCCAGCACCACCTGCGCGATCGCCCAGGAGAGGTTCTCAACCCACTTGGAGGCAATGACGCGGTCCAGGAAATCATAGAGCACCCGCCGTTGGCGAATGGCCCCGCGAAACCCCTCCTTGATCTCCTGCAGCAGCGCCTCCTCGCTCTCAGTGCGGCTGTACAGCCCCTCCAGCACGTGGTTTAAGGAGATGAAGTCCTGGATGTCGAACCGCACGTCCACGTCCGGCGTGTCCGCCTTATAGGCATCCCAATCCGTGGTGTGGTAGAGCCGGGCCAGCCCCTCCAGCAAATCCCGCACGAGCACCTCTTCATACGTCTCGAATTCTTTGGAAAAGCGGACCTTCACAAACGTGCGGCGATCGTAGGTATGATCCGGGAAATAATACACGCGAGAGAGTTCGACCAGGCGACCGGCGCCGTCACGCCTCGGGTTCCTGTACTGCCACTCGTCGGGAAGAGACAGCCCCTCGGACGCCAGGAGCCGGGTGTAGCGGGGCATGAACTCTTCGAAGAAAGGGCCGCCCTGCTCATGCAGCGACACGGCGGACAGGCTGCCGACAGCCAAGGTCAACCTGGCGAAGGGCATCCGCGTGTATCCATCGGAGCCCACTACGAAATTGAATCCGCCCCAGGGCCCGACGTCCAGGATCGTCCGGATTCCCCGACTGTTCAGGCACTCCTCCGTCTCGTTGGCCACGCGGCGCCACAGATGGAGCAACGTCCCGATGTGCACACGGCGGTGGTCAAGGAGGGGCGGCCATGTCTGGTCCGGCCGGCGGCGGGTCCGTGAAACAAACTTGGCAATCTCCCAGACGGCCGAGTCCGCCAACGTGCCGCCGCGAAGCTTGACCTTGGAATAGCCGGAACAGAGCAGCCCCAGTTGGGCCCACAAAGCCGGCGTGAGTTCGCTGCCGATGATGGTTTGAACAATCGGCTCGATCTCTTCCAGCCCCGTAAGACCGACGGAGTGAAACATGACCTTCAATGAGGCTTGCAACATCTCCAGTGCTCGATCGAAACGGGACATCACCGTTCCTCCCAACAGGTAGCCGGCGTGAACAGTCGCACAGGTGACGATCGGCCTGATAGCACCAGTATCGAAACTCCACAGGGAAGTCAACTGGAACGCTTCAGGGCGGAACCGGTTCGACTGATCGCGGGCTTGGACATGACGGGTGTCGCCCCTCTTGCCGCTAAGCCTTGGCGAGGGACCAGTGAAGTCTGTATACTGACCCCGTCGTTTGTCGCAGGAGCAGGTGCGTCCTGACTACACATACCAAAATCTGGCTCGGCCTCCTGGCCCTCGTGATCGTCGCGGCCGCCGGCGCCGGCGGCTGGGTCGGCTATCGGATGTTCAGCACCGGCTTCAGCGCCAAGGAGGAGCCGGGGACGCTGGAGATCCTGATGGCGCGGCAGGCGCGGCACCTGGCCATTCCCCTGTCGCAGCGGAACGAACCCAATCCGATTCCCGCCTCACCCGCCATCCTGAAAGAAGCGCGGCAGCACTTCGCCGACCATTGCGCCACCTGCCACGCCAACGACGGGAGCGGCAACACCCCGATCGGCAAGAACGTGTATCCCAAAGCCCCGGATCTGCGTTTAGCCGATACCCAGTCTCTGTCGGACGGAGAGTTGTTTTTCGTCATCCATAACGGCATCCGCTTCACCGGCATGCCGGCCTGGGGCAAGGGCAAGCCGGAAGAGGACCAGGACAGTTGGAAGCTCGTGCACTTCCTCCGCCGTCTCCCCACGATCACGGCGGAGGAACTGGAGGAGATGAAGCGCTATAATCCGAAAACCGAGCGGGAACGGGAGGAAGAGGCCGCCTTCGAGCGGTTCCTCGGCGGCGAAGACGTTGCCCCGCCCGCGCCGGCCCATCATCATTGACCGTTGTTCGCGAAGGAGACCATGATGCGACGATTGTTCGGCATTCTTTTCTTCCTGGTCTTGTTCTCCCCCGTCTCTTGGGCGCATGAAGGCAGCGCCCACATCATGGGAACCGTGACGGAAATCGCGGCCGACCATGTCGTCGTCCAAACGACCGATGCCAAGACCGTGACGATCAAGACAACGGCCAAGACCAGCTACCGCACCACCAAGGAGGCCAGCAGCCGCGACGCCCTCAAGGTCGGGCATCGCGTCGTGGCGGAAGTGACCAAGGACGCAACCGGAATGACGGCCAGCGAACTGCGCTTCTCCTCCGTGCCTCCGAAACCGGGAGCCCACTGATGCGCGGGCTGCTCATCCGGTTCACGGTGACCGGCATCGCCGTATTCCTGGCCAGCCAGATCGTGCCGGGCATCACGGTCGAGACGGTCTCCGCCGGGGTGGCCGCCGTGATCCTGCTGGCGTTTCTGAATGCCATCGTCCGCCCCGTCCTCTACCTGTTCACGCTCCCCTTCATCATCCTCTCCCTCGGCCTGTTCATGGTCGTCATCAATGCGCTCCTCCTCCACCTGGTGGCCTTTCTGGTCAAAGGCTTCGTCGTCGAGGGGTTCTGGCCCTCGGTGTGGGGTGCGCTGATCATCAGCGTGACTAGCACGATCCTGACCCTCTGGGTGTCCGAGCAGGGACAGGTCGAGATGGTCATTCACCGCAAGCCGCCCCGGATCGTCAATTGACGTGTCCGTGCCGGCCATCTCTTCCCTGCCCAAGGGCAGAAGAAGGAAAAGGAATCCCCCATGACACACCGGCAGACCGTCGCCCTCCTACTCACGCTGGCCTTGCTGCACGGCTGTGACACGACCAAGCACGCCACGGAGGTCCAGCCCTCCGGCTTCCTCGCCGAATATCGGACCTTGCTCCAACCCGGCAAGGAGGGAACGTGGGATCCGTTGCGCGTGTACCGCAACCCGAAGACCGACTTTGCCGCCATCAAGAAGATACAGCTCGAGCCCGTGACGATCTGGAATCAACCGAACTCCACCCTCTCCCCCGGACAGAAGGAGGATCTGCAGCGACTCGCCGACTACTTTTACAACCTGCTCTACGTGAAGCTCTCCAAGGATTACGAGATGGTTCAAAAGCCGACTCCTGGCGCGGTGCGCGTGCAAGTCGCGATCACGCATGGCGAGGAATCCGTCACAGCACTCGCGCTCGCCTCGAAGGTGGCCCCGACAGCCCAGCTTGCAAACGCTCTCTGGGCCTTTGCCACCGACAAACCGTCCACGCTTTTTGTCGGAGATGTGACCGTCGAGTTCATGGCCCATGACACGCAGACCGGGGAGCTGCTCACAGCAGGGGCCGACCGACGCGTGGGCGGGAGGAACCTGTTCGATAAGGAAGCGCTCAACTCCTGGGGCGACGTGCGGAACAGTCTGGAATTCTGGTCGGATGCCACCGTGTACCGCCTGTGCCTCATCCGGCGCGAGGCCAATTGCGTCAAGCCGAATGCATAACAGGAGGAGATGTCGGCGCTCGGGAAGCACGCGCCTGGTCGATTGAACTTGAATTGGCCCGGCGGCATGCTACAATGCCGCCTTCATTGAGGATTCACGATTCGCGCCCGTTAGAGACAGAGGAGCACCCATGGGTCAGGCAGCCGAACACCCCCGCGCCAGCAAGCAGACCACTCTCCAACGCACCCTAACCGAGGCGCTCAACGAACTCGGCATGGATGCGGCGCTGGTCGCGATTTGCGAACGGGCCAACGGCCCGCTGGTCGCCCAAGGATCGCGCGGCTTCGCGCCCCGCGAAGTCCAGTCCGTCGTCAGAACCCTGTCGGGCGTGGAGCAGAGCTTGCTTACCGCCCCGGCACCGGTGGGCGAAGGCGAGGCCCTGCGGGCGGTCCGTCTCCGCATGATCACGCCGGCGGCCAAGGCCCTCCTGGCCCTGCCGCTCCGGCACAGACAGAAGCTGTACGGCGTGCTCGTGGTCGGCAGGAAGGAAGGCGCCGCCTTCACCAAGAAGGAACGGACCCTGCTCGAGGGCGCCGGCGAAAGCATTACCGGGTCGCTGGAGCGGGCCGGCCTCTTCGACGGCACGGTGCTCCTCAGCCCTCCGATGGTCGCCCAGGAACCGGCTCCGGCGCAGGCGGCCGTGCCCATGGCCGCCGAGGTCCTGGCCCCATCATCCTACGCCACCCCGGCCATACAAGAACGGATTACCTCCCTGCTGAACGAGGCCGCCGCCACCACTCCGTTCGACCGGGCCTGGGTCACGTACTACGACCCGATCGCCGGCATTCTGGAAGTGCTGGGCCTCGCGGGCGACGTCCGAGGGGAGCAGAAAAAGGATCTCAAGCCCGGCCATCGCCTGGGCCTGGACACGTCGGCATCCGGCTGGGCGGTCCGCCACCGGAAGACCCGCCTGGACAACGACCTGGCCTCCACGCAGGGACGATTCCTGGACCACAAACACCTCTACAAGGAACGATTCCGCTCCGCTCTGGTCGTGCCCTTTTTCGTGCGAGGCCAAGTCGGAGGCACGCTGACCCTGGGCTCCAAGACCCCATTGCAATACGGGCTCCCGGACGCCAGGGTGCTGGAACCGGTGATCGTCAAATTGGTCGAGCTGCTCCAAGAGCCGCCGGTCGCCCAAGCAACCGCCGTCGAGCCGGGCGAGATCATGGAACCGGCGGCCGAGCCGACGGCCTTGGCTGCGCCTGAGCCCTTGATCAGAAAACAGGAGCGGCAGGCCGCCCTGGGCGAGTTCAGCGCGTTCCTGGCGACGGAAATCCGGGAGCCGCTGGCCTCCATCCGGGCGCAGCTCGAAGAAGTGACGGGGGAAGGGATTCTGGACTTCGACCCGCAGACCCGCGTGGAGAACGCCATGCGCGACCTCATCCGAGTCGAGGCGATTCTCAACGAGATCCTCGACTTTGCTAAGCCGCTGGACCTGAATCGCCGGCTCTGCCGGGTGCCGGACATTATCGAGAATACGCTGACCGTGGTGGCCACCGAGCTGGACATGAACCGGATCCGGGTCACCAAGGACTATGCCGCCAACCTGAGTCAGGTCCGCTGTGACGACGGCAAGTTCCAGCAGGTCTTCCTCAGTATCTTCAAAAACTCGCTGGAGGCCATGTCGCCCGGCGGCCAGCTCGACATCCAGGTCTCGCCGGTGAAGGCCGGACGCGCGCATGACGTACAGATCCTGATCAAGAACGACGGGGTCCCGATCCCCACCGAACATATGGGCAAGATATTCGAGCCCTTCTTCACGACAAAACGGGCCGGAACCGGCCTGGGGCTGGCCACGGTCAAGAAGATCGTCGAGGAACACCAGGGGCAGATTTCGATCGCCAGCGGACCGGGCCAGGGGACGACCGTGATCATCCAGCTCCCCACGCCGGTCCATCGCGGGGCCGCCTATCGCCGCCGCGGGGGCCGCGGGCGTCGGCCACCGCGAGGGCGCTAACTCGGCCTAAAAGTTGAAAAGTCTGAAAGTTCTAAAATTTACAATCTGATGCATCGCCTTGCCCTGACTTTGTAATTTTATAGACTTTCAGACTTCCCGGACTTTCACCCATCTGATTCCCCTATTGACAGGGTCCGCAGAGGTGGCTAAGATACGCCCCGACTTACAGCCTGAACTGATTCGCTTATTATTGATCGTCTTTCACACTTACTTCAAAGGAGTGACTGCTATGAAGACTCTCATCAGCACTGTTGTGGCGGTGTTGGGCGTGGCGCTCTCCCTGTCTCTCGCGGTGGCCAATCCGGCCCTCTTGCCGAAGCATCCCGGCTACCCGGCCTCCGGCAACGCCAACGACCAGGGCCAGACCAATGCGACCGGCGAAAAGGCCCTCTCCGCCGCCGCCGCCGTGGCCCCCAAGCACGCCGAACAGCACCTCATGGACCCGAACAACGATCGGATCGTCGAGAAGGATGCCGACCATCGGTCCGACGGGAAGTTCAACCGGCTGCCGAGGGTGCAGGGCCCGCAGATCAAGGTCCAGCCGCCGGTCGAATCCGCGACGAAGATCACGGGCGAGCGGACGATCAACTAAGCCGTTCGACCAAAAGCACAGCAAAAGGGGAACGCCTCACGGCGTTCCCCTTTTTGTTTGCTCTTCTCCTAATTCAGGATGTTCAGAATGGCTATCCCGCAAGGCCACAGCAAGCGAGAAGCTGGGGCGTACTTTTCTCATACGTTGAAGCTTTGAGCGATGCGAGAACGAATCCGGAAACCATTTTCAACATCCCTTACAAGCCTTTCAGGCGAAACCGCCAAGGCTTAGCCGCCCATTCGCCGGCATAATCCACGCCGATGCGAGGCGCGCGCAACATCGCCCGAGGCGCAATCCGTTGGCCGCGATCTTCCACCCAGAGCTGTTCCCCGCTGGTGAGGTCATGCCAATTGTGCGTTCGGCTGATGTCGAGTTGCCGGCAGAGCCTCCCGGGGCCGTCGATGAGTTCACCGCTCTCCAGTTCGACCGCCCGCACCAGAATCGCCGCCGGGTAGCCCTCCTGCTCCGTCACAATATTAAAGCAGTGATACATTCCATAGATCAGATAGACGTAAGTGATCCCGGCTTTCCCGAACATGACCTCCGTCCGTTTGGTCTTGCCGCGCGAGGCATGGGACGCCCGATCCTCCGGCCCGACGTAGGCTTCCACCTCGACGATCCGGCCCGAGAGGCGGCCGCCGGCCGTTTCCCGAACCAGATACTTGCCGAGGAGGCTTCTCGCCACCGTCAGCGTCGGCTTCTCATAGAACGATCGCGCGAGGGGTTGGCGTTTCATCAAAATATCCAGGCGATTCCACCCATCACGTTTCGTGGCGTGCCGGGCGAGAAGTGGACATCGGAGACGGCCTGCGCGGTCGGATTGACACGCGACTCATAGAAAAACTGAGCCTGCCGCCATTGCGCGTCGAACAGGTTCTGAATCGTAAAAAACGCCTCCAGCCGACCGCGCTCCATCTTGACCGGCACGCGATAGCGGTTGACCCAATCGAAGAACGTAAAGCCGTTGAGATAGACCGAGCGGTCCTCGGCCGCCGGACGTCTTCCCATATGGACCATTTGCAGCGAGGAGGTCAAGCCGTTCGGAAGCGTAGCGGTCAGGCCGGCCTGGCCGGTCAGCTCCGGGGCCAAAGGCACGGCCTGGCCGGTTCCACGGAACTCCGCATGAGTCATGGTCAGATCCCCGCGCAGGCTCAACCAGTCGAGCAATTGCAGCCTGGCCCCCACCTCCGTTCCATAGCGCCGCGTGGCGCCCCGAATTTCCGTCGTGCCTGCGTCTCCCGCAAATACCAACTCGGAGGACAAGTCCAGCGCCCACAGGGTGGCCAACAACTCGACCCGATCCCATTGTTTGGTGCGCACCCCAACCTCGTAAGCCGTCGCACGCGGCAACGACTGGACCGACGGACTGCTTACCACGGCTCGGGCATCGTTGCTGTGAAAGCCGGTGCCGAAGTTCAGGAAGAACTCGGTTCCGAACCAGGGCCCCAGCACCAGATTGCCCTTCGTGCTCGCAATGGCCGCATCCGTCTGCCCGTTGGGCTGCCGCAGGCAGGTCGCGCAGCGGTTGCGGACGTCGAACGTGAAGATGTCGCCGCGCGCCCCGCCGTTGATGCGCATCCAGGGCGTCGGTTGCAGTTCCAGTTTAACGTAGGGCGAATAGGAGGCTTCCAGCACATCGCTGTCGGAGGTCGTGTCCAGACGCATCCGCCGCTGTTGCGTCCCCAGGCGGACTTTCGCATCGTCCACACGGGTTTGGACGCCGACTGTCGCGGCGCCGGCAACGCCCGCGACCTCGCCGGCCTGGCGATACCCCACGTCGCTGCCATAGACAACCCGCCGATCGTTCTGTTCGATCCCGTCTCCGTTCACCGGATTGTTCAGAAAGAAGGTGAAATTGCTGTACAGGTCCAGCTTGTAATACTGGCCGTAGAGGTCCGCGAAGAAGCGCCCCCCACCGGGCGCATCGTAATGGTAGCGGAGAGCGGCCGTCGCCCGCTCCGTTCGCCCCCCTTCGGTCGGGTCCAGCGAGCCGAACCGGTCGAGCTGCCCATCGTTGACCGATTGCAGCGGGATCTGCCCGGACGCATTCCACCGGCCCTGGTAGTAGGTGCCGGTCAGGCTGAGCTCCGACTGGCTCGTCGGATTCATCGTGGCCTTGGCCAAGCCGTTGAAGCGGTTATAGCGATTCGCATTCAGGAAGGGGCCGTCCATATGATATCCCTCCGCGGCGATCAGCGTCCGCACCTTGCCGGTCGTCGGGGAAAACATCGTCATGTACCGCTGCTGATTGAACTGCCCCCCGGCCGCCTGGACGATGCCTTCCTCCACCGTCTCGCGGGTGACGAACTCGACCGCCGCCCCCGTATCGAAATCCCCGTACTGGACGTGATAGGGCCCCTTGTAGACCTGCACCTCTTTGATCGTTTCCGGAATGATGAAGTTGAGGTCCGTATAGCCCTGGCCGTGGGCGTTGCTGCGCAAGTTGATCGGCATGCCGTCCCGAAACACGGCGATATCGGTCCCGTGATCCGCGTCGAACCCCCGCAAGAAATACTGGTCGGCCTTCCCCGCCCCACCGGAATGCTCGACGGACAGGATGCCGGGGGCGAGCCGCAGCAGATTGCCTGGCCGGCCCTGGGGCTGGAGCTGGATGTCCTTGTCCGGAATGACATGTTCGGAGGACGCGGCGGTCAGCCGCTCGGCCAGGACCGGCACATCCGGCAGGACGACCGTGCCCTCCTCGGCCGGCTCGTGGGCCCACGCCAAGGACCAGACGAGCAGCAGCGCGCAGACCTGGAGGGAGAAGCCAAAGAAGAAGCCCACGGATGTCGCCCAGCGTCTAGCTGAGCCCCTTCCCCGTGGTCGTCATGGTGAGCTTGCCGTGCTTGACGCCTTTCGTCGCAATCAACCGGTCCGCGATCTTTCTGATCTCGCGCCCCTTGCCCCGCACCGCCAGCACTTCCAGACAGTGGGCATGATCCAGGTGCACATGCATGGCGGAGAGGATCAACCGCTGGTAATCGTGCTGAATGTCGGTGAGTTTCTCGGTCAGGTCGCGGACGTGGTGGTCGTAGACGAGCGTGATGGTGCCGACCGTGTCCTTGTTTTCGTCCCATTCCTGCCCGACCAGGTTGTCGCGGATCAGGTCCCGCAGCGCCTCCGACCGGGTCGCATAGTTCTTGCCGGCGATCAATCGGTCGAAGTCGTCCAGCAAATGATGGTCCAGCGACACCCCGAACCGCACGAGCTTCTTCATGGCAGACCTCTTTCGTGCTACGAAATATAAAAACGTGACACGACAGTAGCACCACCGGATCGGCGGCGTCAACGGCGAAAAAGACACGTGAGGGGGCTGGATTAGAAAGACTGCAGCGATAGCGGAAGAGCGCGGTTCCTACTCGCCTTGCCGGCCTAAATCACCGAATTTCGACCAGCGTGAGTCAACGAACGGTGCCTCCTCCAGCGCAAAGCTCGATTTCGTTACCTTCACAACAGCACAGCAAACCAAGCAACGAATGCGCTGATGACCGAAGCAACCGCAGAAACTAGAGCTACCACCCAAAGTTTGTGATCTCTAGCAGAACGCTCTGCCTCAATTAGACGACGCTGCAACTCGAAGTCCGAAGCCCTCGGCGGGCTACCGGAGGTACTATGCGCTCTTGGTTCACCGGTGATATCGATGCCCAGCTTTTGACATCGCCTTTCAAGTTCCTCTCCGGTTGGTAGTTTGCTCATTTTGTCCCTTTCGAAATCCAACCATTAAGAGTATCGCCGTTCCGATGATCGGCTGGAGGCAACGCGTGCGTCACATCGGCAAGAATATGGAACCTAGCGTTGTCGCATCGTGCCGCGACAAGTCGCTTACCCTTTGTCACCCGAGGCGCCCTATACTTCCTCCACGGGAAACATCCTGAGGAAATCCGCGAGGCGCACGATGGGAATGCCCTCGAACGCCTTCAAAGTGAGGAGATGATGATCGCCAGTTACCACCACGTCCGCCTGAGCCGCCGCAGCGCACTCGAGAATCCGATTGTCGGGGGCATCATCAAGAACAGACAGCCGCTGCGAGGGTCGAAGAATCTGCGCGGCTCGACTGATGATTTTCAAGGCCGCTTTGATGTCTTTCTCCGGTTGGTTGAACTTGACTCGGAGGACGCGCGCCGTTTCCGTGAGGATGGGGACTGACCCGTACAACGTGACGTGTCTCCGGCGAGCGAGCAGAAAGGCTTGCTCGCCTTTACTGCCCGGAATGAGCAAGGCTGAGATATATACATTCGTATCGAAGACCGCCTTCACTATCGATCCTCGAACACGATCCGCTCAATCTCCTTTTCCGTCAGCACGCCGACTGCGCGCGCACGCTTGGTCATTTTACGTTGCAGCTTGAAGAACTCTTCCTCTTCGCGCTCCGCCTTATAAGACTCGACCATCCGGCGAAACAATTCGCTCTTTGTCGTGCCTTCGCGATCCGCCAGCTTTTTATACTCTTCCGCCAGACCTGGACTGACTGAAAACCCCAGCACGGCCGTATTGCGCCCCATAACACACCCTCCGGTTCAACTGCGTTTAACTTTAGCATGACTCCAAAAGCACAGCAAGACATCCCATCCCTGCTCTCATCTTGCCTGCCTCGGGTGGAAGGGATGAGCGGCGAAGACCTGGCAGGCAGCCACGTTTTCATGATCCTCTGCCTCAAGGCTGGGGGCACCCACTGCGCGCATCCGTACTTCCACACTTGTTTCCACCCGTCGGATGGCCGCCCCCTATTCCCCTTCGAGCGGGACATATAAATAGGTGCTCTGGCGGTTGATGAGGAGGAGGGTCAGGTCCTTGGGCTTGATCGGCTGGACGGCCTTCTGGAAGGAGGCAAGGTCCGTGATGGGCTTGTGGTTGACCTCCATGATCAGGTCGCCCGACATGAGGCCGGCCCCTTCGGCCAGACTTCCCTCGTCCACCGTGGTCACGACGACCCCGGTGATCGAGCCGAACCCTAGCTGACGCCCGATGGCCGGGGTGATCTCGTCCACCATCAGCCCGCCGAACGGATGGCCGTCCGTGTCCGACTTGGCTTGCGGCGCGATGCGCTTCGTCCGTTCGCGGGGCGCTTCTTGAATCACCAACTCGACTTGCAGGGGCTTCCCCTCCCGGACGAGATCGAGCTTATGCTTGCTGCCGATCGCCGACACGGCGACCCAATTGCGGAGACGGCCCGAATCCAACACCTCCTTGCCGTCGAACCGCACCACCACGTCGCCCCGCTTCAGGCCGGCCTTCTCGGCGGACCCACGGGCGAAGACATCCGTCACGATCGCGCCCTTCACATCCGGCAGGCCGAAGAGCTTGCCCAGCTGAGGCAAGACATCCTGCGTGGTCGCCCCCAGAAACCCCCGCACCACCCGGCCAGTCTTCAGCAGGCTCTGCATCGCCGCCCGCGCCATGTTGCTGGGGATGGCGAAGCCGACGCCGACGCTGCCGCCCGTGACGCTGGCGATGGCCGTGTTGATCCCCACCAGCTCGCCTTTGACGTTGATCAAGGCCCCGCCTGAATTGCCCGGATTGATCGGGGCATCCACCTGGATGAAATCTTCATAGTCGGCCACGCCCACGTCCGCGCGCCCGACCGCGCTCACGATGCCGAAGGTCACGGTCTGGTTGAGCCCCATGGGATTGCCGATGGCCAGCACGAAATCGCCCGCCACCAACTGGCTGGAGTCGCCCCAGGCCACGGCGGGCAGGGCGGTGGCGTCGATCTTGACGACGGCCACGTCGGTCTTGGGATCGGTGGCGACCACGCGCCCCTTGAACTGACGCCGGTCCGCCAGCAACACCTCCACCTCGGTCGCTTCCGCCACCACATGGTTGTTCGTGATGATGTACCCGTCCTCGGACACGATCACGCCGGAGCCTTGGCCATACTGACGGTGGGGCGGCCCCTCCGGAAACAGGCCGAACGGCAGGCCTTCGTCGCTGAGAGCCTGATCGCGGACCAGCACGGTCGCCGCAATGTTGACGATGGCCGGCTTGACCTTCGAGGCCGCGATGCGAATTTGTGCTTGCAGATCGGATGATGTAGCTGAAGTCGGCACATCCCGCTTGGCCGCGACAGCCCAATCTGGACTGAGCAGCATCGGCCCGGCCAACAAGCAGGCCATCAGAACACGTGTCAGGACAGCGGTCATGGCGCCTCGATCGTTATTTCTTCTTGTCTGCATCCAGGATGCTGCGGATGATCGTGCGCAGGTTGTCCGGATCGATCGCCTCGACTTTGATGTTGCCGTCCAGCAACACGGTGGGCGTCTGCTGGACGTTCACCCGCTTGCCCCATTCCTTGCCCAATTCCAGCGTTTTGAACGGCTTGCCGCTGGCCAATCCCGCTTCGAACGCCGCGACGTCCAACCCGACTTCCTTGATCACCGCCTCGCGGATCGTCCCATACAGCAGGTCCACTTTATCTTTGTGGATCGTGCGGAACAGAACCCGCTTCATCTCGTTGCCCTTGCCCATTGTTTTGGCTTGCTCATACATTTCAAAGGGGATGGGCAGCTTGTTCGGCATGACCGGGAAGCCCACCATCGTCACTTCGAGACTTTTCCCGAATTCCTTTTCCAGGATCGGCACGGCTTCCTGCTCGAACCGGTGGCAGTGCGGACAGTAAAAGTCCGCAAACTCCGTCAGCTTGACCTTGCCCGGTTGATGGGTGGACGGTTCCTTGATCTCCTCGAATTTACCCTTCAGCGCCGCGGTGCCGGCCTGGGCGGGAGCCAGGGGCCCAAGGGTCAGCAGGGTTCCCAGAAGAAGCGCCACCAGTGTCGTCAGTCTCAGTACATGTCGCCGCATACCTCCGCTCCTTTCCCGATAAACGCCGGCACGAGGGACGTATTATAATCCAATCACCGGCTTTCTCACCTGCTTTGTTATAATATCCGGCATGTGGGTGTCGTTCCGCCTCCTGCTCCTTGTTCTCTCGGGATTCCTCGCCGGGTGCGCCGCCTCCGTCGTCCCGGCCTCACTCCAAATGCAGGTGGATCGGGCCCTTGCCTTTGCCCAATTGAAAGAATCGCCGGACTCCTACCGGGGCCGGCTGGTCCTCGTCGGCGGGGAAGTCCTGTCCGCCAAACGGCTGAAGGAGGGCACACGCATCGAGGTCTTGCAGATTCCGCTGGAAGATTCACAAGCGCCCGGCAGAGACCGCACCATCTCCGAAGGCCGGTTCCTGGCGATCCAGAAGGAGTTCCTGGACCCGGCTACCCTCCCGCCCGGCACACGCGTCACGATCGTCGGCGAAGTCACCGGCGCCGCCACCCTGCCGCTCGACGAAACGGACTATACTTACCCGACCTTGGACATCAAACACGTCAAGGTCTGGCCGCAGACCGACAGCCGGGCCTCCGTGCCTGGCTACTATTCGGCTCCTTATTGGCGCCCTGCCTATAGCCCCTGGTACCGTTCCCCCTACTGGCGATAAGCCACAACGCCTCGCCCGCCGGATCGGCGAACGAGGCGTCGGCATACATCACAACCGGCACGTCAGAAGCCCAGCGTCAGGCCGGCGTAGAAGGCCCGGCCGTAGCCGGCAAAGAAAGTTTGCTTGTTGGCGTCGGCAATGCTGTCCGCCACCGGCACCGCAGAACCCACATAGGTCTTGTTGAAGATGTTGTCGAGTTCGAAGTAGGGCTTTGCAAACCGCACGTAGCTGTTGTTCTGAAACTTGTACATGTCGTGCACGTTCAAGTTGAACAGCCAATAGGCCGGCGTAGCCAGCGTATTGTTGTTGTTGACGAAGAAGCTGTCCACCCAGCTCCCCTCGACCCATCCGCCGAAGCCGGAGGGGTGCTCGTAGGCCACCTTGGTGTTGAGCACGTTGTTTTCCACCCCCGGGACCGAGTGGCCGGCCTGGTTCAGGTACTGGAGTCCCTGGCCGGGCACGACGAGCCGGTCCTGGAACTTCACATACTTGCTGTCCATGTGCGTATAGGCCTGGGTGACGCGCCAGCCCTCCACCGGCAGCCAGGTCCAGCTCAACTCAACGCCCCGATACTGGGACTCAGGCGCGTTTTTCGAAACGCTGCCGGTCCCGCCCACCGGAGTCGTCACGGATTGGGTGATGATTTCGTTCTCGAAGAAGATCCAGAACCCGACCAATTGCATGGAGAACTTTTCGTGCAGCTTCCCTTCGCCGCCGACCTCGAAATTCTGGTTCCGCTGCGGCTTGAGGTCGAAGTTCGTGCCGGCCAGGCCGGTGGTGGGGTTGGTCAACAGTTGGGAGAAGGTCGGGATGCCATAGCCGGATGAGTACCGGGCCCAGACCCGCTGCTGGTCGTTCGGCCGATAGGTCAGCGACGCCTCCGGCGCGTAGTTGTTGAACTGCCGGTTGAGGCCGGGCGTGCTCGTGATCGTCGCGCCGGTATAGTTGTTCGCGTTGACGTAGACGGTCGAGCTTTCGAAGTTGAACCGGGCCGCCGCCGTCCACTTGGGCGCAAAGGTCCACTCCTCGCCGATCCTGGCGCCCATGTTGCGGACCAAGCCCCTGGAATTTTGCGCCAACGTCCCGCGCGAGCCCATATAGTTGTTCAAGTTGTTGAAGGTGTTCGCCTCCTGTTCCATGTAGTTGATGAAGTAGCCGACGGTGCTGCGCAGGGGCCCGCCCAGCAAGCTCGATTCATGGATCAGGTTGGTATAGTGCTTGAAGTTGGGATTGAGATTGTCGCTGATCTGCGCGAAGGTCTGGTTGATATCCTTGAGGTCGAAGTCGGCTTCCGTCTGGAGCGTCGTGTGCGCGTCCAGCTGCCGCTCATACATCCCGCCGACGATCGTCCGGCGATCCCGGCGTCCCTGATCCAGCGAGTTGGCCGTCTGGGGCGAAATGGCCGTGCCGCCGCCGGCCTGCCGGGAATTCGCCTGGAACTGTCCGACCGTCAATCGGAGGGGCACCCTGGCCCAGACGTCGTTGTTGAT